>DATLDA010000096.1:0-3816 GCA_035526135.1 Flavitalea sp. | reverse complement strand
TAAGTTTAGCTGATGTTTGCTGATTATAAGGATGCCTATCCGGAATATAATTAATCCCAAATCTTGCTTTTTGCAAATAGTCAATAACTTTTTTTTGCGGAACAGGACCTTCAAACTTGATGTTGGATGCAAACTTCAGTTCGCTTGCAATTTCCTGGTAATGGGATGAAAGTACACGCAGTGTTTTATTTTGTAAGGGCCCTGAAGCAAAACATTCAAACAATCGATTCAGTTTTCTCTTGTTCTCAACGGTTCCGATATAAATAAAATCATATACTTTTTCATTTTCGGAGGGCGGATGAATTTTTTCAATTCCAAAATCACGTATCCCCGATGGAATGCGATCTGAAAATGCGAATTGTGCTTTTACAAAGGCATTGTTATAAATACGAAAGTCCGGCCGGCATGTGAGTGCCTTCTTTACAATATCCTTAATACGCGCAAAGGGTGGGACAGATGCGGATGCATATTCATGAATAGTAATAACTCCCGGATTTTTTTTGGAAAAATAAGTTCCCATGAAATACCACTCAACATCCACTCCGTCGTCCAGGTGTCCGGGAAATTTTGCAATACGGGTGGTGATACCGCGCCCTTCAAAGAAACGTGTATATGCATCAATTTCAGGAAGAAATGCTTTTGAAGGATGGGTAAATGAAATATGCATGAAGCTCGTTGATGAATAATTGAATGGTGAATGCGCTTGCATCCGTAATTTCGTGCTTTGAAATCATATATGGAAGTAACTGCAAAAACTGCCGCGCAACTACGAATTACGGAAGAAGAATATGAATTGATAAAAACACGACTCGGAAGAAATCCCAACTTCAATGAGTTATGTGCATTTAGTGGCATGTGGAGTGAACATTGCAGTTATAAAAATTCGATCAGGTGGTTGAAAACATTGCCGCGGGAAGGAAAAAAAATGCTTGTGAAAGCAGGTGAGGAGAATGCAGGCCTGATGGATATTGGTGATGGGTTTGGTGTTGTCTTCAAAATTGAATCTCATAATCACCCTTCAGCCATCGAGCCTTTTCAGGGTGCAGCTACCGGTGTAGGTGGTATCCATCGCGATATTTTTACAATGGGTGCACGACCAATCGCATCACTGAATTCATTACGATTCGGAAATCTTAAGGAAGCAAAAACACAACACCTGCTAGCAGGGGTGGTACATGGGATCGGTCATTATGGAAATTGTTTCGGAGTTCCCACTGTGGGGGGTGAAATTTATTTTGAATCGTGTTATCATACGAATCCCTTGGTGAATGCCATGAGTGTAGGTATTCTGAAAGCAGGAGAGACGATCTCTGCCACCGCTAAGGGTGTCGGAAATCCTGTTTTTTATGTAGGCAGTGCAACAGGGAAAGATGGCATTGGTGGCGCCTCGTTCGCTTCTGCCGATATAACAGATGAAAGTACCGGAGAACTTCCTGCTGTGCAGGTAGGAGATCCATTTCAGGAAAAGAAATTGCTTGAGGCATGTCTCGAAGTGATAAAGACAGGGGCTGTCGTAGGGATGCAGGATATGGGTGCTGCAGGAATTATCTGTTCCACCTCGGAGATGTCAGCTAAAGGGGAGGTGGGAATGCGCATTGATCTTGATAAAGTTCCCGCCAGACAAAAAAATATGAAGGCCTGGGAACTTCTACTTAGCGAAAGTCAGGAAAGAATGCTGATGGTGGTAGAGAAGGGAAAGGAAATTGAGGTGATGCAAGTTTTTGAAAAATGGGATCTTCCCTGTTCGGAAATTGGTGAAGTTACCGCGGATGGCATGCTTAAATTTTATATGCACGGCGTGTTGGAAGCTGAACTCCCTGCATACGATCTCGTTTTGGGTGGTGGTGCACCGCAATATGAGCGCGAATTCACGGAGCCGGAATATTTCAAACAAATACGTGCTTTCGATCCTGATTCAGTGACTTTGCCAAAAGATCTGAAGACAGTTGCCGAAACACTTGTTGCAGTTCCAAACGTTGCATCCAAACGATGGGTATCGGTACAATATGACAGCATGGTCGGTACAGGAAATACATCAACGAATTCACCAAGTGATGCTTCTATCGTTCTTGCAAAACCAACAGGCAAAGCACTTGCATTGACTACCGATTGTAACAGTCGCTATGTGTATGCAGATCCTTATAAGGGTACAATGATCGCCGTAAGCGAAGCAGCGAGAAATATTGTATGCAGCGGAGGACAACCCATTGGAATCACCAATTGCCTGAATTTTGGAAATCCATACGATCCGGAAGTTTACTACCAGTTTGTCCAGGCCATTAAAGGAATGGGAGAAGCCTGCAGAAAATTTGACACACCGGTAACAGGAGGTAATGTGAGTTTTTACAACCAGAATCCGGAGGGAGCTGTTTATCCCACTCCAACAATCGGGATGGTAGGTTTGCTTGATAGTCCGCGTCAAAGAATGACGCTCGATTTCAAAGAAGACGGAGACCTCGTATATCTGTTGGGAAAAAGCAAAAACGATTATAATTCATCAGAGTACCTGCACAAATTTCATGGTATAGAATTCAGTCCGGCCCCGGCATTTGATATAGAAGAAGAATTCATGTTGCATGAGATGGTTCGGGCACTACTGAAAAATAAATTGATCACCTCCGCGCATGATGTTAGTGAAGGTGGACTTTTTATTACTCTACTGGAATCTGCCATGCCGAAGGGATTCGGTTTTGAAGTGGAAGCAGCAAATGCAGGGATAAGAAAAGATGCTTACTGGTTCGGTGAAAGTCAAAGCCGTATTGTTGTTACAGTAACTGCTGCTCAACAGAAATCTTTTCTAGCAACCCTTAAGGACCATCCATTTGAATTATTAGGCACTGTTACTTCCGGTGACATTTTTGTGGATGGGAAAAACTGGGGCCATATCGCAGACTGGAAATACAAATATGATCACGCAATAGAAGATCTCCTTGATGCACATGAATCTGCCCATGCTCTGAGTATTCTTTAAATTGCTGTCTCCAACGGGATAAACAGCTTCTGCTACATATTTTGAATCACAACATGAACACGGATGCAACAATAGTAATTACCGGAGCCGCGGGTTTTATAGGCAGTTGCCTTGCGGGGTATCTCAATGAAAAGGGTTTTGATAAGCTAATTCTTGTAGATGACTTTTCAAAAATGGAAAAAGCTGTCAATTACAAATCAAAAAAATTTACTCATACAATCGAGCGTGCAGGATTTTTTGAATGGTTGGAAAATCATAATCCTGTTATTGATTTCTTTTTTCATATCGGAGCGCGAACAGATACAACCGAGTTTGATTATGCTGTTCATCAAATGCTGAATGTGGAGTATTCGCAGAATGTGTGGAGATATTGTGCGGCCAACAACGTCCCGTTGATTTATGCATCTTCGGCAGCCACATATGGAAGTGGAGAACTGGGGTATAGTGATGATCATGAGATCGTGTATAAACTGGCACCCTTAAATCCTTATGGGATTTCAAAAAATGAATTCGATAAATGGGCGCTGAAGCAAAGTAATAAACCGCCTTTCTGGGCCGGTCTGAAATTTTTTAATGTATATGGGCCGAATGAATACCATAAAGGAAGAATGGCAAGTGTCATCTGGCATTCGTACAACCAGATAAACAAAGATGGTTTTGTAAAATTATTTCGTTCACACAAACCCGATTTCAAAGATGGTGAACAGCTCCGGGATTTTATATATGTAAAAGATATTCTGCAGATTTGTTTTTGGCTAATGGAAAAAAGGCCTTCCTCTGCACTCTATAATCTGGGAACGGGAAAGGCACGCTCATTCAATGATCTGGTTGCAGCAACATTCGGG
>DATLDA010000092.1:0-4642 GCA_035526135.1 Flavitalea sp. | reverse complement strand
ACTGAATTTTCTTGGGTTGTATGTGCCATTCACTACAAAACCAATGGTTGTTTTTTTATTTAACGAATAATCTATTCCTAACCGGAGGTTATGATTGTTACTCTTAAAGCGGTTTTTACTTAACTGGTCAAACACTGCCAGTACATCTTCTGTTGTTTTATCACGGAATTTGCGCAGAATATTCAAATCACTGAAACCCTGCCAGTAAGAATAACTATAACTGGAAAACAGATTGATCTTGTTTTTTCGGTAATTGATATTAATACTGTTTGGGGATTTTGGAAAAACTGCCTGTAAATAGGTAAGGTTGATACTGCCATTGAATCCTGCCAGCTTATTCTTTTTAGTTTTTATGTTTATTACACCGCTGTTGCCGGAAGCATCGAATTTGGCAGAGGGCTGTGTCATGATTTCTATCTGGTCTAATTGGTTGGACGGCATATTGCGCAGAAAATTTGCAAGATCCTGTCCTGCAAGGAAAGTCTGCTTACCATCAATCAGGATAATCACACCCTGTTTTCCTTTCAGGCTCACATTCCCATCCCTGTCGACTGTAATACCGGGCGATTTCTCCAGTACATCGAGCGCGGTACCCCCGGAATTTGTAATGAATGCTTCGACGTTGACGACCATTTTATCGATCTTATTTTCAACCATAGGTCTTTTCGCGGTGACCGTTACTTCTCCCAGCGATTTGCCGGATTGAGCTAATTGAAAATCTGTTAGCTGCAGTGCATTGTTGTTCTCGCTGATTTCTAACAATTCACTGGAAGCTTTTGCAAATCCGACAGCTGAAACTGTAACGCGATATTTGCCTATAACAAGCCGGTCAAAATCGAATTCACCATTTTTATTGGAAACGGCCACTTTTGCAAGAGAAGAATCTTTTGCGCGAAGCAGCGAAACGGTAGCTGATTCAACAGATTTTCCGTAAGCATCTTTAACGACACCGCTTATACGTCCGTTTTTATTTTGAGCGAAAGCCTGTGAGACTGTGAAGAGGAGGAATAAACCGAGCAGGGTAAAAAAATTTCTCATTTTTTATAGTTAAGGGATGAACGATTTATAAAGATGAATGCTATGAGCCGATAAACTGTTGCAATAGTGATGATGAGAGGAATAACGGTGTAAAAGGAGCGAATTGATTATGGATACACCAGCGGAAAAAACAATGTATGCAAGGTATTATATGAGGGCCCGTTTGCGACGTGATTGTAAAAGTCGCGATGAAAAAATAATTGATTGATTTTTTCAAAAAAAATGGAGGCTATGAAACTGAAAGCAGACGATTATCGTCGAGTGATTAAAAAAAAAGGGCCTCATAGAAATGAGGCCCGTAACCAAAACTAACTGCTTATGAGAAAATCTTTATTTCGACTGTTTCCGGTTCACATGTACGATACGCCACATCCGACCAGATAACAGAGAACAAGTGCTATGAGAAAAACTTTTTTCATACTTCTATATATAAGACGCGAAACAAGGTCTGAAGTTTCACGCGGGTCTGTTAATACTTTTAAAAAAACCATGCCATAGAAAAGAGCCCCATAGACATGGGGCCCGTAAAACCAACTGTATAATGAAAGCTCATCTAATGCATTAAAATTCATCAAGAAAGGCGTCATTCACCTGATTTTACCCTGTTTTGTTCTTCAACTCCGCCGGACTTTTTCCGCTGTCCATTCCCATTTCCGTTCATCGGTTTCCCAAATCGGTAAGTGAATGTGATGTTTCCTACTCTTGAATCACGGGTATTGGTAAACTTCGCTTCGGTTGATTTGAAATTGATAGACCCATGTGCAACCTGGGTATAAAAAATGTCTCTCATATTCAGGCGTACCGTACCCTTTCCTTTCCAAAGCTGTTTAGATATCCCGGCTGTGACTGCGCCCATTGGCTGAAGTACCATTTGTCCTTCAACACCTTTACTTCTATACCATCCGCTTAACTCAGCGCTCCATCCTTTTTTGAATTTTAATTGGTTATTGACATTCAGTGTAAGATTTCCGGCTTCCACCGAGATTGGATCTCCATATAACACCCCGCTGAATTTGCTGTAATTGTAATTGGTGTAGACCATGCTTGTGTACCATTTTGTAACGGTTATCTGTGCATTGACCGCAATGCCCGCATTTTCACGACGTCCGATATTTCCCTCTCTGACAATTGTAGCATATCCGTCCTGATCGAACACCTCGGTAAAAAGGTTATTCGTGATACTGTAATTCAATGTAGTGGTCAGGAAACTTTTGTATATATGTGAAAATTCGAAGTTGTTTGAATATTGCGGTTTCAGATACGGATTTCCGGCGCCATAAGTGTATTTATCAAGAAAGAAAAGAAAAGGATTCAAATCCTGGTAGGCGGGTCTGTCAATCCTCCGGCCAAATGACAAACCAAATTGGTGAATTTTGCTTGCACCATAGCTCAAATAAATCGTCGGAAAGAGACTGTTATATGATTTCCGGAAAGAAGAATCACCCTTGGTCGGATTGCCATACTGGTGTCCGTCATAATTGGTATTTTCAAAGCGTAGTCCAGATTGCAATCCCAGTTTTTCAGTCAATTGCCTGTTATAGCTGACATATGCCGCGTTGACATTTTCTTTATAGTCAAAGAAATTTGTTTTGCGCAAATCAGTTTCCCACATACCAGCATTGAATTCGAAATAATTAGCCTTACTGTCGGTAGTTACATAACTGGATTTCCAACCAAACTCAATCCTGGAGCCCTTCTTCAGCGGATGGGTATAATCTGCTTTTGCAGAATATATGTTGATATCTACCGGAAGATGACCTTGTAATTGCTCGTCGTATTTCCGTTCCCAGTCTGGTGTATAAGTCGTATTTATAAAATATTGACTGTTTGAAGCAGCATACTTTACATAGTCAACATCCACACTTAATTCTCTTCCGGCGGAATCAAACTGCCGGCGTACGTTAACATTTGCACTGAAATTTTTCCATGTGTCTTCTATGTTGCTCCTTGCTTCCACAATAGAATCAACCATTGCATCCGGATTCTTCAGGAAACTGGTATTATGTCCCCATTCACGACCTGGATTATAAAATCCACTTAATACAATTCCAATGGTTGTTTTTTTATTGAGATAGTAATCCATGCCCAATTTCAAATTATTATTGGTTCTGTTGCGGTTCATCACGGAAGTCTGTTCAAAAATCGCATTTGTACTTTTGTCTGCATTTTTATAACGGCGATAAATGTCTAGTTGCTGGGTTTGCTTATTATTTGAAAAGCTATAATTAGCAAAGAGGTTCACTTTTCCATTCCGGTAATTCACATTCACATTCTCATTCGTTTTAGGAAGTTTACCCTGGCTGTATCCTGCGGTCACACTACCATTGAAACCACTTATTTTATTTTTTTTCGTTTTGATATTAATGATGCCCGAATTGCCGGCAGCGTCATACTTCGCGGGTGGGTTCGTCATGATCTCGATCTGATCAACTTGTGTTGCCTGCATTCCTTTTAAGAGGTTGGCGAGTTCAGCACCCCCAAGATAAGAGGGCCTGCCGTCCAACATTACGATGACGCCCTGTTTCCCTTTCAGACTGATATTACCATCTTTATCAACCTGTACACCGGGTGATTTTTCAAGCACTTCCAAAACAGTAGCTCCTACATTACTGACGGCAGCATCCACATTGACTACCATCCGATCCATTTTCATTTCCACCATCGGCTTATTAGATACTACAACTACTTCTTTCAGATCTTTCGACTGTATCCTCAGAATGATAGGTTCCATTTGAATTGAAGCGCCCGTAGGCTGTACTTCAAACACTGAAGAATAGCTTTTGCTATGGCCTACCGCAGAAACAGCCAATAAATATTTACCCGGCAGGAGATTTTCTAATTCATAGCGTCCATTCTTATCTGATGCATAAATTTTAACTAATGACGAGTCTTTTACTGACAAAAGTGAGATTGTCGCACCATTCAATGGGTTGGCTGATGGATCTGTTACCCTTCCGGAAATCCTGACCGTGGTTTGAGCAAAACTTGATAAAATGAGGAGGAGAAGACAGATTAGTGTGAACAACTGTTTCATTATATTCATTTATAGTTTAATACTGTGTTTTAGCTATTACAATCCAAAAGTAAGTACTATGTTAAACAAGGTACATTGTTTAGTGTTAGACGGCTATTTTTCTTGATTACTGGGCCTTCATGAATGACAGTGGTAGGACGCACTGGGGGACCCGGGGTTACAATGAGCCATTCTTTTAGGATGAAAGGAAGAGTGGAAAGATAAATGGTTTGTAGTGGTGTGGAGCGTGTCTGGGATCAACATTTAGGTATCAGCTATCAGGTATCAGCTGTCCCACCCTGAATTTCGTTTCACGCAAAGGCGAAAGTAGAGCATACGGCTGTCGGATATTTGGTATCAGCTATCAGGTATCAGCTGTCCCACCATATATCATTTCCCTGTTACTTCGAATTCTTATCAACTGAGGTTCTCTTTGCGTCTTTGCTTCCTTTGCGTCTTTGTTTCCTTTGCGTCTTTGCGTGAAATTTCTGGAATTCAAAACTCTAAGAAACCATTTTTGGTCGGATAGCTGATACCTGATAGCTGATACCCTGTATTCAGTGAATCAACGCACTCGTTGTGCTGGGACAA
>DATLDA010000089.1:0-10528 GCA_035526135.1 Flavitalea sp. | reverse complement strand
TTGTCCCCATAGAAGAAACAATCCGTGGTTTCAATATGATCATGGATGGTGAAGTGGATGATTATCCCGAGGCAGCTTTCAATCTGGTAGGAACGATCGATGATGCAATCGAAAAAGGGAAGAAGATGGTTGCGCAGGCGCAAGGATAAATGAATGATTATCTTAAGTTATGCTTGTAGAAATATTAACACCAGAAAAAAAGGTCTTCAGTGATGACGTTTACGGAGTTCAGTTGCCCGGTGTCGACGGCTCATTTGAAGTGTTGGAAAAACACGCGGCATTGGTCAGTGCGCTCAAGGCTGGAAGGTTGAAAATTCTTCGTGACCGAAATAATCATTTTCTGTTTTTCGATATTCAGGGAGGTTTTGTCGAAGTGTTGAACAATCAGGTCACCATTCTTGTTGAAGGCGCGCGACTGCTGGAATTAACGTCTTAATGATACAATCCATATCCACGAAAAATACTAATGAGCCCCCCACGTGAGTCGGGGGTTTTTTTTTGACAGAATGAAAAAAAAATGCAAAAGAAGAAAAATTTAAAGAAATCTGTCACTCTTTTACATTTTAAATTTTACATTTTTAATTCAATTGTGGATCAGTAGGAAAATTGATCATCATCTCGTAATCACCACCGAGATGCTTGAGCGCATCCTTCCAGATTTCATCAGTTTTTTTATGGAATACAAGTTTGCGGGTAGCTTCTGCAGTTAGCCATGATTTTTCTTTCAATTCATCATTTAATTGTCCGGTACCCCAACCGGAGTAACCAATATAAAACCGGATCTTACCGGTATCTATTTCTCCGGTTTTTAATAACTGAATCGTATGCTCAAAATCTCCTCCCCAGTAAATGCCGTTTAGCACTTCATAGCTGCCTTCAATTTTGTCGGGATATTGATGCAAAAAGTGGATGGTGTCCATCTGAACCGGTCCTCCGTAAAAGACAGGTATTTTTAAATCGCCCAGATCATTCATTAATTCATCAAGGGTATGTTCATAAGAGCGGTTAATAACGAAACCGAAACTCCCTTCTTCCTGATGGTCACATAAAAAAACTACGGTACGCATGAAATTTGGATCCTTCAAAAAAGGTTCTGCTATCAGTAATACGCCCGGTCCTGGATCGATCATATTTGTAAATTAATACTAAAAACAAATTGCTAAAAAGTTTTATTTAGTCTTATTGGGTTAAGATTGATTGAACAAGATCCCCGCCTCCTGCGATATTGGTAAATGTTAGTTAAATCCAAACTGCTATTTTCGTAAAGCTGACCTTTCGGAGGGCTGTGGTTATTTTTGCCGCTGTCTTATTATTAAGTTCAAAACACCCTTTGGCGTTAAACGATGTAATGGAGTGAAAAAGATTTTTCCGATCATAATAGTCCTCATCTCTCTTTCCCTGATCGGGACGATCTATGTACAATACAGTTGGCTGCGCACAATGCAGGTGGAAAAGCAACAGGACCTGAAGTCTAAGGTGATTGATATTATGGGTGAGGTGGGCAGTCAGCTTATGGAAGAAAAGGGCACAATGCCAAGCCTGAAGAACTACCGAACCAAACCGGGATTCCGGCCTTCCGACCAATTCCAGATGGAATTAATGAAACCCCCTACCGTTGCCCAGAAATTTACTGAATTTGAAGTGGAAGAGAAATTGAGGAAAGCTTTCAATGAAAGGGGTCTCAAGGATATCAATTTTGAATTTTCAGTAAGTTCGAATTTCAATGATCTCACTCCATATGAATTGAATTCACGGAATTTTTTAAATGAAATACAGGATACAACGGGAAAACTGCTCTCCATTCATCTTCTACAGCCTACTAGTGGCAGTGACCTCGAAAATCTGGTTCCGGAAGAATTGCTGATCGTTGTAGTCCCCAATGTGAGGGGCGTCGTGCTAAATGAGATCCAATGGATGATTGTAGGTTCAATTTTTTTCACCATCATTATTATCAGCGCCTTTTATGTTACGATCGCCGCATTGCTTCGTCAAAAGAAGATGAGTGAGATCAAAAATGATTTTATTAACAATATGACGCATGAATTCAAAACACCGCTGGCAACGATTTCACTAGCGGTTGATGCCATGCGAAATGATAAGGTAATTCAGGATCGGACGAGGATGGACTATTTCAGCGGAATCATCAAGGAAGAAAACAAACGAATGAACAAACATGTCGAAACAATCCTTCAGGCTGCATTAATGGACAGACAAGAGGTTCAACTGAATAAAAAATCCATGCATGTACATGATTTACTGAACGAGGTAGTGAATAATTACAAATTACAATTACAGGTGAAAAAAGGGAACATAGAATTTCAACAGCAGGCAAAAAACGACAGAGTGGAAGCAGATCCTGTTCATTTTAGAAATGTTATATCTAACCTGATAGATAACGCAGTAAAATATTCAAATGATGGTTTGGTTTTAATGATCAGTACCAGTAATACGAATAAATATCTTGTGATCCGTTTTGAAGACAATGGAATCGGAATGAGCAAGGAAACCGTGAGAAGAATTTTTGAGAAATTTTACCGGGCGCATACAGGAAATTTACACAATGTGAAAGGGTTTGGACTTGGATTGAGCTATGTCAAAACCATAATCGATGCACATCACGGAAAAATAAAGGTGGAAAGTACTCCCGGTAAAGGATCTGTATTTACGATTGAAATTCCCTTATTAAAACATGCTTTCGTTCCGGAACAGCAGGCACCCATCGCCATAACTTAGAAACCGGAATTGATGTTCTATGGCATATTCATACACTTCTTTCCATTTTTCTCCGATAAAAGCGGCAATCAATACAATGAGTGTTGATCGAGGCTGATGAAAGTTTGTAATCAGTGCATTGACTATTCGAAATTTATATCCCGGAGCAATCAGTATTTTGGTTTTAGTGATCAGTTCTTCCGTCCGAGTGGTATCCATCCATCGAACAATTGAATGCAGGGAATCATAAGGTGATACCAGACTTTTATTGTAACCCTCCCATTGCTGAACCACCATTCCATCTGAATTGACCACCGGATCGGAAAAAAGTTTTACTCCAATCCAATAAAGTGTTTCCAGGGTTCTCAATGAAGTAGTACCGACAGCGATAATTGTATTTTCGAGATTAAGGATAATCTTATCAATTTCTTTTCTTGTAATGTGAATCCATTCAGCATGCATATCGTGTTCGCCTAAACGTTCCGTCTTAACAGGAATAAAAGTACCGGCACCCACGTGTAACGTAACTGTGGCAAGCTGAATTTTATTTAATGTGAGTTTGTCGAATAACGTGTTTGTAAAATGAAGACCTGCAGTCGGCGCAGCAACGGATCCTTCGTTGACTGCATACACTGTCTGGTATCTTGTAACATCTGATTCTTCTGCATCGCGTTTCAGGTAAGGTGGAAGTGGTATCTCGCCTGCGAGATGGAGGATTTCGGCGAATGTGAATTTTTCAGGTGCCCACGAGAGCTTGATGTTAAAAGAGTCGGACTGTTGGGAAATGTAAGTTGCTTCCAGATGGATATCACCGTTTTCATGGTGTATTTTTTTTTCCAATATTTGTCCACGCTTCCATTTCGAGGCACCACCAACAAAGCATTTCCATTCAACACAACTTTTTTTCAACATGTCAGTATGAACATCTGCCGCATCATTAACAGGCTGAAGACAAAATATTTCAATTACACCACCTGTTTGTTTAGTGAATAATAATCTCGCTTCAACAACTTTGGTGTTATTGATAACGACAAGTGAATTCGCGGGAAGATGTATAGGAATATTGCCATACAAATCTTCTGTAATCCGATCGTCTTTTAATACTACAAGCCGGGATGCGTCCCTATGTTCCAGAGGGTGCTTTGCTATGAGGTGATCCGGTAAATGATATGAATAATCTTCTATGAATAATTCTTTCGGATGCATGTGAATCACGTATTGAGTTTCAATTCCCGGAAGGAACTTATCTTTTATTTTTTCGTACAACCAGCTTAAGACCGCTCCATACATCACTCACCGCGCAGACTTTGATATCGACGAGGTCATGGTGCAAAGCATGCTCCCTGATTAAATCTTCTGACAAATCCTTGTATAATCCACTACTTTTTTTATACCAACTAACCCAAATGATGATCTGCGGATTTAGTTGGATAGCTGACTCCAGTTTTTTCATATGTGCAAGGAACCGTCCATGATCAGGGGCAAACACATGTACGAGGTCAGGCTTTTCTTTGAGGGACACGAACTGCGATGAAATGTTTTTTCCAAGGAGTTCGAAATAGTTCACAGGGGGGTCGAGCAGGCAGACTTTCATCGTTTCCCGTAAACCCAATTTTCGGATCAATGGTGTGCCTGAATATCCCGAAGTAAGAGTCATAAATTCTTTAATTCACAGTATTCAAAGGTTATTAACACGTTTCCACACGTTCGCCCTCATGCGGTAGCAATTTTCTCTTTTGAAACGTCTGTAAGCAGTGCAGGGACTAAACTTCAGTGAATGAACGAATTGTGGAAAAATTAATAAATGCAAAAAGAATTGCAAAAGTGGGAAAAAGTGTTATTTTGTGTTAGTTAATGGAATATTAGCTATGTATTATTCATAAATGACTGGTTTTCTAGGTGAATATGAAGCAACTGTTGACCCTAAAGGGCGCTTTCTTCTACCGGCAGGCTTTAAAAAGCAATTGCTGGCTGAAGCTGGTAACCAATTTGTTATCAACCGGGGATTTGAAAAGTGCCTATCACTATACCCCATGAAAAGCTGGGAGCCCATATTTACCGAGATCAGTAAACTGAATGATTTTGATCCGAAAGTACGGGAATTCAGAAGATACTTTCTTAATGGCGCCACGACAGTTGAACTCGATACAGCCGGCAGAATTCTATTGCCGCCCAACCTGCGGGAGCACGCAGGACTGGAAAAAGATATTGTGCTTGTTGCCGCTATCAATAAAATCGAAATCTGGGATAAAATAAAGTATACACAGTTCTTTGAATCCTTCACGCCGGAATCTTTCAGTCAGTTGGCGGAACAGGTAATGGCCAAACCTTCATAGCATGGCAACACCTGCTGATGAAGGCATGACACCAAAGTACCATGTTCCGGTTTTACTGAAGGAAGTGATTCTTGGTTTACAAATCGAGCCATCGGGGACTTATGTCGATTGCACTTTCGGTGGGGGTGGACATTCCAGGGCAGTGTTGGCAGAATTGAATGAGAAAGGCAGGTTACTTGTTTTCGATCAGGATGCAGATGCTATTCAAAATCTTCCTGATGACAAACGAGTCACTTTTATTCCGCACAATTTCAGGCATCTCCAAAGATTTCTGAAACTGCACAACGTATCACACGTAAACGGAATGCTGGCAGATCTTGGTGTAAGTAGTCACCAGTTTGACGAACCCGCCAGAGGATTCTCAACACGCTTTGAAGGAATGCTTGATATGCGGATGGATAAAAGACAGGAACAACGCGCTTTTGATATCATTTCAACTTACACTGAACAACGATTACATAAAATGTTTGAACAGTATGGAGAAGTGACCAATTCAAAAACACTTGCCCGCATGATTGTAGAAGTAAGAGAAAATGTATCACTGGAAACCATCACCAATTTTAAAAATGCATTACAGGCTATAGTAAAAGGAAATCCGCAAAAATATTTCGCACAGGTTTTCCAGGCATTGCGAATAGAAATTAATGACGAATTGGGATCCTTAAAGGATATGCTGTCACAAGTGCCGCAAGTCCTGATATCAGGGGGAAGGATTGCAGTAATCACATTTCATTCACTGGAAGACAGAATAGTAAAACAGTTCTTTAAAAAAGGAAATTTTGAAGAAGAGGAAGAGGAGAATCCTTTTATAAACCGGATTGACAGGAATCCTTTTAAAATAATTACTAAAAAACCGGTCGTGCCGGGCGAAGAAGAATTGAGTATGAACCCGAGGGCAAGAAGTGCAAAACTTCGTATCGCAGAGAAAATAGAGTAGGATAAAAAATATTCAGTTTGGACGGCGTAAAAATCTAATATCCACATGTAAAACTCCTCTTCGAGCAATGAACCACCAGTGGCTGGGGGGTGACGAACTCTCCAGCCGCTATTAAAAATCAACAATGGCAGTACAGAAAGAAAACAAATCGGAATGGAAAAAATTGTTGCAATACAAGTGGGTCATGCGCAATTTTCCATTTTTTATTTTTCTTTCGGCATTAGCCATTTTGTACATATATAATGGACACTATGCGGATAAGACTGCAAGAAATATCAGTCGTGTAAGTGGCGAGCTGAAAGAATTGCAATACGAATACAAAACATTGAAAGGGGAAGTAATGTTTCGGAGCAAGCAAAGTGAACTGGCAAAGACGGTCGAGCCACTGGGTTTAAAAGAATCATCATCACCACCATATATAATAAAAGATTCATTAGCAGGTCAATAATCGTTTTGACTGAAATAGAAAAATTACTTTGACGAACATCCTAATATCCATGTATACTAAATCGATATCCCGCATTGGAAATTAAGCATGACATATTGTGGAGAGTGTATTTGTGCTTTTTAGGCATTGTGATTTTCAGCCTCATCATCCTTGGTAAAGTGGTTTACCTCCAGCGAGTAGAAGGAGCACACTGGCTAGCCGAAGCAAGACATCAACAACAGAAATATCAGGAAATAGCAGCCGAACGGGGAACAATATATAGTGAAGATGGAAGCATGCTCAGTACTTCCATTCCATTCTTTGACATCTACATTGATTTTGCAGCAGAAGGATTGCGTGAAAAAAATGGAAAAAGGTTTCGAAATAATATAGATTCTCTCTCCAGGTCCCTCGCTTCGCTTTTCAATGAAAACAGAGGTGACATCCGAAAAAAATTGATGACGGGCTATCGAAATAAGGACCGTTATTATTTATTAAAAAGAAACTGTTCATTTCAACAGTATTCACGACTACGCACTTTTCCTCTTGTCAGGTTGGGAAAAAACAAAAGCGGATTTATTGCAGAAGTAAAAACCAGAAGACTCAACCCGTTTGGACTTCTCGCGAATCGCACTATTGGTCTGTCCAGAGAATTTATTGATTCAGACGGGCGGCTGCGCAATACTAATGTAGGTCTGGAAAAAACTTATGACAGTCTTTTAAAAGGAACAGATGGAAACCGCTTGGTACGATTTATTGCAGGGGGTGTATATGTTCCGATGGAGGGCTATGAAATAGAACCGGAAAATGGCAAAGACATTATTACAACGCTCGATGTAAACATCCAGGATATAGCCGAAAATGCCTTGTTGAAAATGTTGAAGGAAAACGAATGCACACACGGCACCTGCATTGTGATGGAAGTAAAAACCGGAAAGATCAAGGCAATCGCAAATCTTGGGAAAAATGTATCGGGAGAATATTGGGAAGATCTGAATTATGCGATCCGGGCTTCCGAGCCTGGATCCACATTTAAGCTTGCAAGCCTGCTCGCACTTCTTGAAGATAAAAAAGTGAAACTGACAGAACATGTGAATCTTGAAGAAGGATCGTGGAAAGTAAATGGAAGAACGGTTTATGATAGCGAGCGTCACGGTCGCACCGATGTGACAGTGAAAGATGCCTTCAAATACAGTTCGAATGTTGGAATGGCCAAACTTGTTACGCTTCATTATGGAAAAGATCCAGAGCTTTTCGTCAATCGACTGAAACAATTGAGGTTGAATGAAACATCGGGGATTGATCTTGTAGGAGAAACAAAGCCGATCATAAAAAATCCAAAATCTAAAACATGGAGCGCTACCTCCCTGCCTTGGATGAGTTTTGGATACGAAGTGCTGGTGAGCCCGTTGCAAACGCTCATGCTTTACAATGCCGTCGCAAATGAAGGAAGAATGATGAAACCTTACCTGCTACAGGCTGTTCGCAATGCAGGCATTCTGATCTCGGAATCAAAACCTGAAACCGTAAATGAAAGTATTTGCTCCGAACAAACGCTGCGTCTATTACAGGAATGTCTTTTAAGTGTTTGTAATGAAGAAGAGGGGACAGGATATCAGTTGTTTGCTTCTGCTCCGTATAAAGCTGCCGGAAAAACAGGAACTGCACTTGTGGCAAATGGCAACCGGGGATATGGCGATCATGTTTATCAATCTTCCTTTGCGGGTTATTTCCCTGCAGAAAATCCACAATATTCCTGCATCGTGGTGATACGGAATAAACCTTTCGCAAAAAAATATTATGGCGCGGCTGTGGCCGGTCCTGTATTTAAAGAAATAGCAGACAAACTGTATGCATTGAATATCGAAAACAATCACGCACCTTCTTACGTGTTCCCCATTGACAGCAGTTCATCTGTTTACGCCGGCACCTCAAATGATTTGCGTAAAATTTTGCAGGACCTGCGGGTAAATTTTAAAGATTCAATAGCTAGAAATGATTGGGCAGAATTGCAAAATTCAAACACCGCGCAGGTGATGCATGGACGTTCGTTATTGACAGACCGGATGCCCGATGTTTCGGGATTGGGTTTGAAAGATGCATTGTTTCTGCTCGAAAACAGAAACATGAATATTGTTTTGAAAGGAAAAGGGAAAGTGAAATCACAAAGTATCAAAGCAGGAGACCCGGTATTTAAAAACCAGTCTGTTGTTCTTGAATTATTTTAATGATGGCTACATTAAAAGACATATTGTATAAGGTAAACATTCGTTCCGTCAGGGGGAATACAGGCGTTGAAGTAACAAATCTGGAAACGGATTCGAGAAAGGTTACAGTAGGAACCGTATTCATAGCGATAAAGGGTGTTTCACGGGATGGGCATGCTTTCATTCCCGAAGTTGTTACAAAAGGAGCAACCGCAGTGATCTGTGAAGAAATGCCGGCTTTCACAAACGAAAACGTAACATATGTCGAAGTACTCGATACAAGCGTAGCAGCAGGGTATATCGCCCACAATTTTTATGGGCAACCTTCGGAAA
This sequence comes from Flavitalea sp., assembly GCA_035526135.1. Lineage (GTDB taxonomy): Bacteria > Bacteroidota > Bacteroidia > Chitinophagales > Chitinophagaceae > Flavitalea. Next base: position 1,576 of record DATLDA010000089.1, on the reverse strand, counting down.
AACTTCGCCTCACAGGAATTACAGGAACAAACGGGAAAACAACGATAGCCACGTTGCTGTATAAGTTGTTTACTGCATTGGGGTACACTTGCGGACTTATCAGCACGGTAGAAAATATTATTGCAGGCAGAATAGTTCCCTCCACACACACAACGCCCGATGCATTAAACCTCAATGCATTGCTTAGGCATATGGCAGATGCAGGTTGTACGCATGTTTTTATGGAAACAAGCTCCCATGCCATTCATCAGAAACGCATTGCAGCATTGCATTATACGGGCGGAATTTTCAGCAACATTACACATGATCATCTTGACTATCACGAAACGTTCGATGAATACATAAGGGTAAAAAAATCTTTTTTTGATTTCCTGCCGGCTTCAGCTTTTGCAATCTCAAATGCGGATGATAAAAGAGGGTCGGTCATGCTGCAGAATACAATTGCTAAAACTTTTTTTTACAGTCTACGTACCATGGCTGATTTTAAAGGAAAGATCCTGGAAAACAGTCTGACGGGGCTGGTCATGAACGTCAACGACCAGGAAGTTCATTTCAGGCTTATTGGTGAATTCAATGCCTACAATTTGCTCGCTGTATACGGAGCAGCCATTTGTTTGGGAGAAGAGAAGGAAGAAGTCTTAAGGCAAATGAGTGTTCTTACCGGTGCGGAAGGAAGGTTTGACTACATCGTATCGAAAAAGGAAAAGATCATCGGCATTGTGGATTACGCGCATACTCCCGACGCTCTTGTAAATGTACTTGCCACTATAAAAAAATTAAAGAAAGGGTATGAACAAGTAATCACTGTTGTCGGATGCGGTGGGGACCGGGATAAAACGAAACGACCGGTTATGGCCGCCGCCGCGTGCGAGTATAGTGACAAAGTGATTTTCACAGCCGACAATCCCCGTACTGAAGATCCCGAGCATATCCTAAATGATATGCAGACCGGATTGAATACGGCAGCAAAAAGAAAATCACTATCAATAACCGACAGGAAGGAAGCTATTAAAACTGCTATCGGTTTTGCAAAAACGGAAGACATCGTACTTGTCGCTGGTAAAGGACATGAAAAATATCAGGAAATAAACGGCGTGAAGTTTCCTTTTGATGATAAAAAAATATTGCACGACATGTTTGAATTGCTTCAAAAATGAACTGTAGCGAAGAGACCATTTAATAAAAAATTAGCGGCGCATGCTGTATCATCTGTTTGACTGGCTGAAGGATATCGGGGTTAAATTCCCCGGGAGCGCGTTGTTTCAGTTCATCACGTCAAGGGTGTTGCTTGCTGTAATCCTTTCTTTGATTATATCAGCCTTATTCGGGAAGAAGCTCATTAACTATCTGCATCATAAACAAGTGGGTGAGTCTGTCCGGGACCTTGGACTGGCAGGAGAACAACAGAAAAAAGGAACGCCAACGATGGGAGGACTGATCATCATTATGGCGATCCTCATCCCGACACTCCTTCTCGCTGATCTGAGTAAGGCATATATCAGGCTGATGATATTCAGTACCATTTGGCTCGGCATAATCGGATTTATTGATGACTACCTGAAACTGCGCGCAAAGC
>DATLDA010000069.1:0-6300 GCA_035526135.1 Flavitalea sp. | reverse complement strand
AAATAAGATGCCGGCTCCAAGAATTCCGGTGACTGTGAGTATTAAGTGCATCCTTTTTACCTTATCTGTATTACCCAACCTTCTGGATGGCATCGCATCTGCCGGCGTAAGCAGCCAATGAAAATTGTAGCTCGCTACTGTGGAGAAAAAAACAAACGAGAGATAGTTAAACTGGTAATAGAGATCCATCAGGTAGATCGTCTGCCAGGCCATCAAAACTGCACAAACTGAAATATAAAAACTGGAAAAGAGAAAGATGTCTGCAAATCTTTTCAACATGATACAGGGTTAACTCCTCCTGATCACAATTGTATTGCTTGCAGCTGTATCGCTTGTATTTCCCGCTTTATCGGTAACCCAGAACCGAAAAGTAGCAGTATCGTTGAATGTACAAAAAGGGTTGATGAAAATATAGGGAAAGATGACATCTATCTCACCCTGTTGATTATTTGAAGCGGGAACATCGGCGGAGATGGAATATTTATTGGTATCGGTAAAATTACTGAGGGCACATTGCGGAACGACTTTCTGTACTCCAATCCGGGCACCGGCAAGGTCACCTTCTTTGTCAGTGAATTTTAATGTCACCACCAATTGTTGTCCGGGACCAATATTGTCTGAATTGATCGATTTAATAGTAAACGTCGGTTTTGATTGAAACTTATCTTTGTTACACGCCAGTGAAATGAGGAAAAGGGTGGAAAAACACAATAATTTTGTATACATAAGGGATGGCTTCTGTTACAAATTTAACAGCTTCCCATGTAGAAATCCTATATGATTTGTGAATTTGAAGATAAAATTTTCAGCAGCCGGGGGAAGGATTTTGAAAATTGGGCATTAGAACTGTTCCGGTTCCAGTATAAGAATAATCAGGTTTACCACGATTACGTTGATGCAGTGCATATTCAACCTGAGAAGGTACATACCATGGAAAGGATCCCTTTCCTGCCAATTCGTTTTTTTAAAAGTCATGCTATACAAACCGGAAGTTTTGATGCAGAATTAATATTTGAAAGCAGTGGGACTACCGGATCAACTCCGAGCAGGCATTATGTTAAAAAAGCATCGTTGTACAAACAAAGTTTTCTTTTAGCCTTTGAAAAATTTTATGGACCCGTTTCCGATTGGTGTATCATCGGTCTGTTACCATCCTACCTGGAACGTTCTAATTCCTCGTTGATCCTTATGACAGATGAACTGATAAAACTTTCTCAGCATCCCAGCAGCGGATTCTATTTGAAGGATCACGAAAAATTACATCACACTTTGATTTCACTGGAAACCGGCGTACAAAAAACATTATTGCTCGGTGTGACATTTGCCCTTATCGATTTCGCGGTGAACCATCCAATGGCTCTGAGATATACGACGGTCATGGAGACAGGTGGAATGAAAGGACGACACAAGGAGTTGACCCGCGGAGAAGTTCACAAAATCCTGCAAAGTGCCTGGCAATTGCCGGCGATACATTCGGAATTTGGAATGACAGAATTGTTATCACAGGCTTATTCAAAGGGAGATGGAAGATTTACCTGTTCTTCTCTGATGAAAGTTTTTATTCGCCTGGAAGATGATCCGTTTGAAGTATCATACGGAGGAAGCGGTGCAATAAATATTATCGACCTTTCCAATATTTATTCATGTGCCTTCATAGAAACAGAAGATCTCGGCATTGTACATAGCAGTGGTGACTTCGAAATTTCCGGCCGTATGGATGCAACTGAAGCCCGGGGATGTAGTTTGATGTTAAGTGAAGTGTGAATTTATTTTAGATTTAGATTTGCGATTTTAGATTTTGGCAAAAAAGATCATATAGATACATAGTTACATAGGTCATATACAATTTCTATGCAACTTTCCTTTCTTTGCGTGAAAATCATTCATAAGTTGTATCTATGAGTTGCGTCACCGGCAGTGTTCGTTTTTGCCTGCTGCTTTCAAAAGCAAGTTCGATCAGCCGGATTGTGTTAAAGCCATGTTCCGGTTTTTCTTTTAAGGGAGCTCCGTTTCGAATCGTTTCGTAGAGGTTTTTGTAATACGCACCGAAATTTCCACTTTGCGAAGGATAGGTTTCGTTTATTTCTTTTCCATCAGCGATTGTATGTAGCTGCCCGTAAAATTTTTCTGGTTCTTTACCCCAGTCTTTCCCACCAGGTGAATTTCCTGCGCGCAGTGCCGCTTCTTGCGGGTCTTCACCATATTTAATATAAGAGCCATTCCAGCCATGAATCATATAACGGGGCCCCGGTAGCCGAACAAGCATCGCCGCGTGAAGGTGGACTTGCAATGCCGGGTAATCAAGCCGGATCATGAAGTAATCATCTACTTTTGCATGCGGGCGTTGTTGTCGCACATCTGCAGTGATGGCGGTCGGCAACCCAAAAAGACAACATGCCTGATCAATCAGGTGTGCACCGAGGTCATACAGAATGCCACTGCCCGGTTTTTTTTCTTCCCGCCACGCATTTGGTTTTGCTTCAGGACGGTACCGGTCGTAATGAGCGAAGCATTCATGCACTTTCCCAAGAAGGTTTTTTCTCAAGATATCACGGATCGTAATGAAATCACTTACATATCTTCTGTTCTGATATACAGAAAGGACTTTGTTATTCTGCTTTGCAATTTCAATCAGCGTGCGCCCTTCTTCTGATGTGTTCGTAAAAGGTTTTTCTAAAATCACGTGCTTGCCCGCCTCCAATGCGCTTTTTGCATAAGGAAAGTGTGTTTCATTGGGTGTTGTGATCACTATCAGCTCAATGGAACGATCCTTCAGTATTTCGTCCAGGGTACGTACAATTTTTACATCAGGGTAGACTTTTACCGATTCCATTTTCGTTCTTTCCATTACGGTAACCAGATCATATTCCGGCAATAAATGAAGAAAAGGTGTGTGAAACACTTTAGCGGAAATTCCAAATCCAATAACGGCGGTTTTGATTGGAGTCATACAATTATAAGTTTAAAATGGCTGTCAGGAGTCAGCTATCAGCTGTCCCACCATGACCATCGGTATTTGCTTGTGTTATGTATTCTCTTTGCGATTAACATACCTTATGCTTTCTTGTACGAAAGAAGTTTTACGCGTAGGCGACAAAAATATTTCCATCGTCTATGGTCGGTGGTCAGTGGTCATTGGTCCTTCTTTCACTTGAGGTTTCTTCTTAAAAACCTCAACCAGTTTCCATGCAGGATCAATAAAATATCATTTTTAGTATAACCACGTGCAATGAGTAGTCCTTCCAGTTTTTGAAGATCAGCAATCGTTTCAAGATCAGCAGGACATTGTTCTTTACCAAAAGCTCCATCCAGGTCGGATCCTATAGCGACATGATTACAATTTCCGGCGATATGACAAATATGATCGATATGACCAAGAATGGTTTCAAGCGTGCAATTTTCTCCATCAGGGGTAGAGCGGCCCCTTACCCAATCCGGTACCATCATCCACGCGTCCAGCGCAACTCCGATTACTGCATCACGCCGGATCAACTCACGTATCTGGTCATCATTCAATTGTCTGTTATGCGGTACAAGTGACCGGCAATTATTGTGGCTCGCCCAGACAGGTCCTCTGAACAGTTTCATTGCATGCCAGAAGGCATCATCACAGAGGTGAGTAACATCGAGGATCATGTTGAGATTTTCCATTTCTCTGAGCAATTCGATACCCGGTTGATTTAGCGCACCTGTCGAATCCGTTCCATTCGCATAGCGGCCGGGCCCGTAGTGCGCGGGGCCTATTGCACGGAGACCATAATCATAAGCCTGTGTGAGGTGATGAAGAGTGACGAGCGAATCAGCTCCTTCGAGGCTAAGCAGGTAACCCACAGGTTTTTTGCCAGGCGAATCTTCTTCCCACAAAGCAAGCTGTAGTTCAAGCGAACTTTTATTATGTACAAGTTTCAATTCTCCACTCAACTCCATTTCCCTGTACCAGGCACGTTGTCCCTGCGTTTGAGCCCAGGCTTGTTCGGGAGAATTCCATCCCGGCAAAGGATTCGCCGGGTTTACAAAGCGTGCGATCTGCGTGGCAACTACCAGTCCGATATTTCCTTCGCGAAGCGCAGGTAAACTCACCGTTCCTTTATTGCGGTCTGGTTTATCTGTCATCCCTCTTTCACGTTCTCTGATAGCGGTAACGGGTAACCGCAAATCACGGTTCCATTCCATGGCATTCATGCTTAGATCGAGGTGAGCGTCTATGATTAACAAAGTGAGAAGAAATTAAAAATTAAAAATTAAAAATGTAAAATGAAAAAAGGTTAAAAGAAAAAATGTAAAATGAAAATGTCCAAATGATGAATGGTAGAAAGCGAATAATGTAAAAATAAAAAAAGGTGAAAAAATTAGAAAGTCAACTAATAATATATCATTGAATCGCAATACTTTTTTTTAATTTTTAATTTTTTCAAATACTGATCTTCCTGTCACGGGCAACATTCATCCATTCACCGGTAACAATTCCATTTTCAACTGTATAGGCTCGTTCATACAATGCACATGTGGGACAAATATGCCAGGGGAGTCCATATAAAATCTCACCCGGTGTGTGGAATTCGTTATCTCGTGTTTCCAGTATCAGGTGTTCTTCACTTTGTCCGACCGCTTTTAATGGTGGGCCATTTAAAAAAACCACTCTTTTTTGTATTTCACTTTCTGCCGCAACAGATTTGTGACCGAGGTCGGTACAAATAATTCCTTTATCCGGATACGAAATGATGCGACTGATCACCAATGCTGCCGGAATAAAATCCTGTTCCGGGCAAAGCGCACTGTACCCCGCGTCCCAATACACAAAAGTGCCTGGGCTGCATGTTACATTTTTTCTGAGAGCATGAATAGAAAAAGTTGGCGATCCACCTGCAATGATTTCCGGACTTTTCATTCCCATCCGAATAATTTCCTGCTGCATGTTCAATACAGTTTCAAATGCCTCATCACAGGCTTTTTTTCTTTCCTGAAAATTCATTTGCCTGATGTGCCCGTCATATGCATGCAGGCCAATTGGTATACAATTCTTCAATGTATGACACGAGTGATACAGTTTTATTGCTGCCTCACCCGGAGCAATACCGGTCCGGTTCATACCTACATTCAGATCGATGTAAAGTCTAACTTCAACCCTTTCAACGGCAGCCCGTTTGTCAATGGCTGCCGCAGATGACCAATTATCTGCAAGGCAGGAAAATGAACACGAAGGAAATAGTTTTATAAGTTCCAGGAACCTGTCAATTTTCGGACCTATTGGTTGATAAGCAAGGAGAACATCTTTAGCACCGCAGCTGGCTAACATTTCAGCTTCTGCAATCGTGGCACATTTGAATTTTGAAATGCCCGCCTCTAAAAGCATTTTTGTTACTTCCCGGTTTTTAAAAGTTTTTACGTGTGGCCGTAAACGTGATGGATCACCGGCCATTTTGATGAGTGTGGAAATATTTTTTCTTACCCTGTCGGGATATACGACAAGTGCCGGTGTATCTAACTTCTCGATATCTGATATACGATACCATTCATTCATTTGGAAAGAAATGTTTGTGCAGGATAAATTTCTTCAACCTTCATTCAGCAAGCTCAAAAATCGCCTCAATTTCAACTGTAATATTTCCAGGCAATGACCCCATTCCCACGGCACTCCGGACTCCGATCCCTTTATCTTCTCCCCACACACTTGCAAACAATTCACTGCATCCGTTAATAACTGCCGGATGTTTTTCAAAATCTGATGTACAATTGACCATACCGAGAACTTTTATAACACGGCCAATTTTGTCCAGACTTCCAAAATGATTTTTTAAAGTTGCCAGGATCGCTAATCCAACTTGTCTCGCAGCGGCTTTTCCTTCTTCAATATCCATGTCATCGCCCACACGACCTGTTATCAAAGTGCCATCCATTTGCAAAGGCCCATGCCCGGAAACAAAAACCTGCTTGCCTGCAATAACACACGGTTTATAAATACCGACCGGTGCCGGTGGCGCAGGCAGTAATATTCCTTTGCTCGAAATAATATCTTCCGGTTTCATTTCAATCAATTTAAATGATCAGACTTAATAACAATACTCCAATTAATCCAGCAATGGCAACAATTGTTTCCATGAGCGACCAGGAACGAATTGTGTTTGCGATACTGAGATTAAAATATTCTTTAAACATCCAGAAACCGGAATCATTCACATGAGAAAACATGAGACTGCCGGCGCCAATCGAGAGTACCATGAGATTGGGGTCAACACCACTTGTTTGAATTACAGGTGCAATAATTCCAGCTGTTGTAAGTCCTGCCACCGTTGCGGATCC
>DATLDA010000028.1:0-18032 GCA_035526135.1 Flavitalea sp. | reverse complement strand
CCTCGCATTTGTCAATGTGAATGCATTCATGAGTTCGTGGAAGACTGGTATCATGTACAATGGTGTCGGTGTTAAAGCTGACTTTGTAACCGGTGGTGCTTATTCACTTGATGGTATACACCTTACCCCGAGGGGAAATGCTTTGCTTGCCAATGAATTTATTAAGTCGATCAACAATAAATATGGGTCTACCATACCGGCGATAGATGCTACTAAATATAAAGGGGTAGTATTCCCATAGTTGCCGGCGTAAAATCATACTGAAGCGCAAAACATGAAAACAAATAAAAAAAAGAATATGATTTCAAAAGCATCCAGATATGCACTGATGTTTATTGCCGGACTTTTCGGAGTGATGGCAGCAACCCAGGCGCAGTCTGATAAAATTGAAGGAATCTGGTTCAATGATGTGAAAGATGCAAAGATCCAGATCTATAAAGCTAAGGACGGTAAGTTTTATGGAAAGATCATCTGGTTGAAGGAACCATTAAAAAATGGTAAGCCGAAACTGGATGATAAAAACCGTAAAGAAAATCTGAAAACACAACCAATTGTCGGATTGGTTATCCTGAAATATTTTGAAAAAGACGGAGATATCTATGAGGATGGTACCATTTACGATCCGGAAAATGGAAAGACTTACGATTGTAAGATTACATACAAGGGTAAGACGCTTTCTATAAGAGGTTACGTTGGGATCTCGTTATTAGGTAGAACAACCGTTTGGGAAAGGGCCGGTTAATAGATCTGAACAAGTATGCTTTGATTTTAAAACACAAACAACCCCTACAAACCTGATACTATGGGAATTTCTATTAGCCCTGCTTCCTGGATACTGAATTTATCCAAGAATAATAAGGAGCGAGATCTAAAGATTGCAGAGTACCTGGACCAGATTGCCGAGGAAGCAAATATCCTGGCGAAAATCTGGGAAAATATTGCGAGTTCGGTTTTGACGAATGGTGAAGTGGATGCAGAAAGCAATTCTGTATGGATACGACTGGTTGAAAGGCCGGAGTGGACCATTTATTCGAAGAATATACCGAGGTCAAGGCTTGAGATATTTTATGACAGGTTATCCAGTGTATTGGGAAAGAGTCATCGCGGTGAACTGGATTTTCTGATATGTAAGATCGGTGCGATCCTGCAAAAGAAAAAGCTAACTAAAGACATGATCGAATATGATCTGAAAAGGATTAAAGAGGTAAGATTTTTTGATAAAAATAATCAGATAAAGGATGGACTAACCATAGAGGGCTCAATCACCTTGTTAAACAGGGAAGCAGCAGCTTTAAATGATTTTGCAAAAGATTTCAGGACAAAAATTTAATTAACAGGAAAAGGTATGATACTTACCAACCTCTAATTTTTACAAGATGCTTTTTTTAAGAAAGATTAGTCAAGACCATTTACTCAAAGAATTCAGGGACAAGTACATTAACGTGTCTGGTCTGAATGTGCCTGAAAACTTTTTGAAAACCAGGTCGGTTTATGCTGCATTCAACCTTAAGGGAAAAATGTGCGGGGGATTCGTCCTTGGAAATATCAGTCCTTACAGGACCATTGAAGTGTTTGCAGGAGAGAAAAGCAAGAAGCAGTTATATGATTTTATCGAAGGAACAACTTATTGTGAGTTGAATTGCCTTTGGCTTTCTGTTAAATACAGGAAGGGAATACTTTGTTACTGGTTCTGGATTCTTTTTGCTTTGAAAGTTACCATGCAGAAAGAGCACATGCTGATCTGCGGTACCATTGCAAAAACCCTTGCAGATATTTACGGTTATCCGCGGAAATCAAAATTATTACACTCGGAGGAATTGATGTTCAATGACAAGATGAGGACGAGCTGGATTTTTGTATTTGCACGTACCGATTTCTTTGTCGGAGTGCTTGAAACATTTATTTATAAGTTCAAAAACAACGGTAAAAAACCGGTTAAATACAAGCGTGTAAATGTGAACTTGTCGGTAACCGGAACTTAAAAAGGAATGATATGAATTATACATTATCACTTCTGTTCCTGGCTGTTGCGAATCATTTAATCGTATTTGCATTTATTCTGATCTACAAATCAAGAAAGATCAGACGTATCTATAACCTTTCTCCTTCCCAAGAGCAATTGAAAGAAGAATTAAGGAATTCATTTCTTACTTCTCCATTGCATGCCTTGCTCATTGGACTGGTTGTATACCTCGATTACCTTAAGGATTATGAAAACACCTGGTGGAATTTCACTTATACTTTTGTAATTGTATTTGTGTGGACTGAAATCTGGCACTATTTTTCACACCGTGCCATGCACCATAAAGCATTATTGTTTATTCACCGGGAACATCACAAATCGAAGGTGACAAACCCCATGAGCTCAATTTCTTTTTCATTCCTTGAAAAATTAATCTTCTCAGTGGGCATCATCGGGCCTATGGCAGCACTTTCACAGGTGATGCCTGTTTCATTTTATGGCATCATCGCTTATTACATTTTCTATTTTATTACGAATGTACTCGGCCATTCAAATATGGAGATACGTGAACCGCACTATACTGAAACACTGATCGGCAAAGTGATCAATACTCCAACCTATCATGCTATGCACCATGCCCGGTATGTAAAGAACTATGGTTTGATCACTTCCACGCTTGATAGAATGTTCAATACGATGTGGGAGGATTACGATAAAGTACAAAGCCGGGCCGCTTCTGATCAACCCCTGGCAAAGCTGTCTGAGCGTTTAATTGCTAAAAAAAGTATTTATAAAAAATAAATCATTCATAAAGGGAATGACTATGTGACACAGCGTTAAAAAAATTACCGGTAGCAACCGGATGCAGCGGAAAAAAATACGATACCTATGAACATCTTTCAAACAACCTCATTACAAAAGAGTTTCCCTTTCCTGAAGAAACTCATGTTCTGGCGTATGTTTCCATTTCATCTGCTGAACAAAAGCAGTTACTGGCAACAAAATACTTCCGGCTGGAAGAAGCGGTACAATTCACTTCTTGACCTTGGTGTGTATGAGAATATGCCTGTGTACGAAATGCAACGCGTACGGTTTTCGAACTTTATCGGTCTCTTCTGCCAGACTTTTTATCTGAGTTATGTATTACTTGGTGTACTGATCCATTCACCCTTCCTCAGCCTGATGACATTATCGATGCTCGTAACAGGACTACTAGGTTTCTGGTTCAACAAGCGCCGTCATTACAACCTGGCTCGCTCGATGTTTATCACCTCATTCAGTGTATTGTTGTTTTTTATCTGCAACACATTGAATATTGGTGGCCATTTCATTTTCTTTTATTTCCCTGCATTCATTGCCTATACATTGTATTATGACCTTGAGAAAGACTTACCGAATGCATTGATTAATCTTTCTGTTTCTATTAGTTGTGCAGTTTGTTCATTTGTATTACCACACCAGTTATTCATGGCAGAGAATGTGTCGGAAAACTGGTGGGAATTTGTCAGAAACCTGAACTACTTCATGGCTTTCGGCGTGACCATCACCTTCGTTTTCTTTGCCGTGTTCCACGTAAACAAAAGCGGAAGACAACTGGTGGAAGTGTGGCAGGAAGCGGAAAGACAAAAACTTGAATTATCGGAAGCAAAACAGAAAGCAGATATCGCCGTAATAGCCAAATCACGCTTTCTTTCGAATATGAGTCATGAGATGCGGACACCATTGAATGGTATCGTAGGAACGGTGAACCTAATGCTGCAGGAACCTTCGCTTCCCGGTCAGCAACAAAATTTCGAAGTACTCAAATATTCTTCTGAACACATGTTGAGCGTAGTGAACGACGTGCTTGACTTCAGTAAGATCGAGGCGGGAAAAATGGAATTATCGGACGATGCGTTCAATATGAAAACGCTCCTTGATAAAATTTTTACCGTGTTCCGCAATCAGTTCGCGGAAAAGAAAGTTGATTTTGAATTTCAGATCGATAAAGAATTAAACAAAGATTTCAAAGGGGATGAAACCCGTTTGCGCCAGGTACTCACAAACCTGATTGGAAATGCATTGAAATTTACGGAAAAGGGGAAAGTGAAATGTATGGCGCATATAGCCATGGCAGACAGCCTCTCCGCCAATGTATTCTTTTCGGTAGAAGATACAGGAATTGGAATGAGTGATGAACAGCAACAAATGATCTTTGAAGCGTTCAACCAGGGTGAAACTTCCACCACCAGACGATTTGGTGGTACAGGCCTTGGACTGACGATCAGTAAAAAAATTGTTTCAATGCTCGGTGGACAACTACATGTGGAAAGTGAGCCTGGAAAAGGTAGCCGGTTTTTCTTTACAATCCGTATGCCTTTCAGCCAATTCAATACCGGTGTTGTGAACGAGAAAAAAGTAAGTACACTCCCTAGCCTGAAAGGAACAAAAGTTCTTGTAGCAGAGGACAGCCCGCTGAATATGACGATCACACGCAAATTCCTTGAACGTTGGGATGTAGAGATACATGAAGCTACGAATGGTAAAGAAGCCGTAGATCTGTTCGTGAAGAATGAATACGATCTGCTGCTGATCGACCTGGATATGCCTGTAATGGACGGATATCAGGCGTTAGAAGAGATCAGGAAGACAGATGCTACAATACCCGCAATAGCGTTTACAGCGGCTGTATTTCCCAATATGCTGGAGCAATTAAAAGCAAAAGGATTCAGCGATTTTATGCAGAAACCTTTCCGTCCGGAAGATTTACATAAAAAGATCGCTCTGTACTGCGAACACCAGCGGAGAAATACAGCATAAACAAAACTTGTTGTTTTTTATTTGATAAATGCCGCTCTTAGAGCGGCTTTTTTTGTGAAAGTTCGCTTCCCGGAACTACATAGTTCCTGGTTCTTAGTTCTTAGTTCAGAGTTCATAGGTTTGAATTAAATTTCCCTGATACGCGATACCTGATTCCTGATACCTGAAACCCATTAATGTTTACTTTCGAAAAAAAAAATGGCCAGGGTAAATAAGAAGAAGCGCAAATGGTGGATTTATTTATTGGTGTTGCTCGTCGTAATTCAATTTATCAGACCGGAACGTAATGTTGCTACCGCCGCCTTGAATGCGGATAAGAATATTACGGCCGTTTATGAAGTTCCGCAGCCGGTTCGGGATATTTTAAAAACATCGTGCAATGATTGTCATTCCAACACCACCATTTATCCCTGGTATACTAACGTGCAGCCTGTGGGATGGTGGTTGCAATGGCATGTCAATGAAGGCAAACAACATTTGAATTTTGATGAATTTGGTTCTTCTTCATTACGTCGCCAATATCATCAGCTGGAAGAAACGGCAGATCAGGTAAATCATGATGAAATGCCATTGTCATCTTATTTGATTATACATAAAGATGCAGCGCTTTCAGCCGCTCAAAAAGATCAGTTGATCCAATGGACGCAATCAATTCGAAAGTCGATGGAAAACAAATATCCCATGGATAGCCTTCAGAGACCACAGAGCGGGAGGTAGTTTAGTGCTTGGTTGCTTCTGAGCTTTTAACTCTTATCATACCCGTATCCCCATACCTCATACCCCATACCTGTATTACGCTTACTTTTGCCTCGGAGAAGTGCCAGAGTGGTTGAACGGGACTGACTCGAAATCAGTTTTACGGGCTCAAACCTGTAACGGGGGTTCGAATCCCTCCTTCTCCGCCTCTGCCCGCCTAAGCTTTAGCGAAGGCGGGTTTTACATTGCGAACCTCCGGAAATAAGAGAGGATCGTTCGTTTCAAATTGCTTCAGAAAACCCTTAGGCGATCGTATGAATACCTGGGGTTCATCCACTTACCTCATAAAAGTATAGGCTTGCAATAATGACATAACAGGCTGTATATCAATATCTTGACTAAGTCTTATCCATAACCGGAAAATACGATGGTTCAACGGACTTTTTCGTCCCCCTGTCGAATAAAGATGGATACCGGGTAACAGTTTAGCATCTTTGTATTGTCAACAAGACGTAACGATCCGAATCCAGAAAAACCAAAAAGTCCAGATCCGAAAAACCGAAAAATCTGATTCCTTTAGAAGAAACCAAAAGAAACTAGATCCAGAAACATTGAAAAAACTATCTATGAAAACTTTGAACTTTATTATCACCTCGATCTCTAACCTTCTGATCCCGACGAACCGTTTGCAATTGCTGCCTTTGCCAGGTCAACCACCTGTAACAAGGATGGATGAGATCAATTACATGAAACAATACAACCGTAAATAATTTTTTTGAAATGGCTTTGGTTGAAAGACTGAAGCTGTTTAATCCGCCCGTTTCGTTCGTACCCTGAATAATCCAGATCCATGTAAAAACCACGTAGAAGGCCCCTAATCTCTCCTTTTACAAAATTGTAATAAGCTGTCCGATGAGGGCGGCTTTTGCTTTTACAGGGGTTATCCTTCGGCGCGTTCGGTGTTCACTTTTTCCTTTTTTTCCGGAGGGGTAACGGCTGTCCCCTTCATGGGTAATGATATAATGAAAGATGCACCCTCGCCCGGTTTACTTTTCGCGGATATATAGCCGTTATGCATTTCGACAATTTTTTTGCAGAGCGCCAGTCCGATCCCGGTCCCTTCAAACTCGGTATTCAGATGAAGCCTTTTGAACATGTGAAATATCTGCTCGGCATATTTCTGGTCAAATCCGATACCGTTGTCTTCAATATAAATCCTGCAATACTTTTCTTCTGACTCTTTTCCGTTGGAAGCTACGCGGACATCTGTTGTCTCACATCGGATACGGATCACCGGTGTTACCTCTTTCTTCGAATATTTCAGCGCATTGCTGATCAGATTGGCGAGCAGAGGTCGGATCAGTCCTGGATTGACTAGTAATACAGGCAATTTTTCGGCTTCGATTTTTGCCTTTTTTTCCTTGATGATTATCTCCATGTCTATCAACACATCAGAAACAATTGCATTGAGATCAGCATGAACGAATGCATCGGTTTCAACCGATAATTTCGAAAATGTAAGAATATCGTTTATCAGGGCCTGCATCCGGGCACTTGCATTCTGGATACGGCTGATATACATTTTTCCTTCTTCATCCAGTGTATTGTTGTATTTGAGTAATACGCGGTCACTGAATGTGCGAATTTTACGGAGAGGTTCCTGCAGATCATGCGAAGCCATGAATGCAAAACGGTCCAGGTCTTTGTTGGCAGATTCAAGTCTCGAAATGTTCATGAGCAACTGCCGGTTTAGTTCCTTGATCTTTTCTTCCGACATTTTTCTTTCATTGATCTCCTGTTCCAGGTTGCGGTTGATCTTCACGAGTTTTTGTTCCTGAGCGATCAACCTGTGATTTTTTTTGTACAGATCAATGAACACACTCACTTTCGCGCGCAGCAATTCAGAATTGATAGGTTTGTAAATATAATCTACAGCACCGGTACGATAACCTTTGAAGATATTCTCATCTCCATAATTGTTCGCGGTGATGAAGATGATTGGAATATGTTTTAATTTCTCACGCTCGTAGATAAGGGTTGCTGTCTCAAATCCATTCATATTCGGCATCTTCACATCCATCAGGATCAAAGCAAAGTCGAATTCGGTGAGCAGAATTTTTAATGCCTGCCTTCCCGAATTCGCCTTTGTGAACCGGTACCCATCCGGCTCAAGAATTGTTTCGATCGACAATAAATTATCCTCACGGTCATCAACCAGTAAAATCTTCGGCTGCATTGAGTGTTATTTTATTTATAGAACCATACGCGCATGAGTGATAATAGCTGATCGATTTTTAATGGTTTGGTGATATAGTCGGAAGCTCCTGCTTCTATACATTTCTGCCGGTCACCTTTCATCGCTTTTGCCGTTACTGCAATGATCGGTAATGAACTGTTCTTATGTTCACGCCTGATCTTTTGCGTCGTTTCATATCCATCCATTTCCGGCATCATGATGTCCATCAATACCATGTCAATCTTCGGGTTTTCATTCAGGATGTTAATGGCCTCCTTACCGCTTTCTGCCGTGATGACGTTGATGTTATATCTTTCAAACACCGTTGTTAAAGCAAACAGATTTCTGACATCATCATCCACTACGAGAATGTTCTTCGCAGTAAGGATGTCCTCTTTTCGGCGATTGTTCTCAATTACCTTTTTCTTCTCCGGAGCAAGATCCTTGTGATTGATATGCAGATGCAATACCGTTTCTTCAAGCAGATGCTCGAGCGAATTTACACCTTTCAGTAAAACAGAATTTGAATTGAGATTGAGTTGACTGATCTCCAGTTTATTAAAATCCTTCGCTGAATACACGATAACCGGTGTAAGTTTCTTCTTGGCATCACTCACTTCTTTCAATAATTCTTTCCCCGGCATATCCGGTAATGAATAATCAAGTATGATACAGTCGTAGTCATGATCTTTCAACATTTTCAATGCTTTCTTCCCTGTTGGTGCGATCTCTACCCTGATCGTTTCATCCTGCAGGATCTTTGCAATCTGTGATGCATCGATCTCGTTATCTTCAATCACCAGCATCTCTTTTACTTCTTTCTTGTAACTGAGGATATCTGTAAAGAGCTCATTCAACGATTCATTCTCCAGTGGTTTCAGGTGGAAACTTCTAGCACCCCTTTTCAAAGCCAATACGCGGTTCTCTTCGCCTGAAATGAGGTGAATTGGAATGTGCCGGTAATTCAGATCATTTCGTAACAGGTCAAGCACTTTCCATCCGCTCGTATCCGGCAACTTGACATCAAGGGTGATCGCAACGGGCGAAAAACGGTTAATGAAATCAAATACCTCGAGATAGTTTGTCGCTACAATGGCTTTCATTCCTTCATGATGCGCCTTGTCAATAATGATTCTTCCAAAACGAAGATCATCTTCTACAATCAACACCACTTTATCATTGGGCTGGATATTCGATCTGTCATCACCGGTTTCATTGATCATCTCGTTTACGATATCAAGGTTCCTCGAATCCTTGGATTCATTTGAAAGCTTGAGCGAGTTGATCAGGTTATCGATGTCAGAAGTCTCAGAGCCTAATTGAAGTTGTTCAATGGCTTTCACTTTTTCGCTGGTCTGCTTGTCTGCTATTCCCGGAACATTTTCAACCGGCAGGTAAAGGGTGAACGTGCTTCCCATTCCCGTCTGGCTTTCCAGTTCAATCGTTCCTCCTAACAATTCTGCAAGACCGCGGCTGATAGAAAGTCCAAGTCCTGTTCCTCCATATTTACGGCTTGTCGATCCTTCCGCCTGCTGGAACGCTTCAAAAATGATCATTTGTTTTTCCTGTGGTATACCTATTCCCGTATCACTGATGGAAAAGGCAACCACTCTTTTTGCAGAATCAAGCGTAGGTGTACCCATCTTCCAGTTTCGGTTCGCTTCACTGATCTTCAACCGCACTTCTCCCTTCTCCGTGAATTTGAAAGCATTCGATAACAGGTTCTTCAGGATCTGATTCAGACGCTGAAGATCGGTCTCCATAAATTCCGGCAATTTCTTATCAGTATCAATATTGAATCGAAGATGCCGTGCTTCCGAGATCGGTTTGAATGTTGTTTCAACAAATGAAGCGATTTCAGCAAAGCGGACAGGAGAGAAGTTGGCTGAAATAAATCCTGATTCGATTTTTGACAGATCGAGAATGTCGTTGATCAACTGAATCAGGTCATCACCACATGAGTGAATCGTTTTTGCATACCGGATCTGTTTGTCGTTCAGATTTCCTTCTGCATTTTCATACAACTGTTGTGCAAGGATCAGCAAACTGTTCAGTGGCGTACGCAACTCGTGCGACATGTTTGCAAGGAATTCCGATTTATACTTCGATGTAAGTGTAAGCTGTTCTGCTTTTTCTTCCAGTGATCTTCTTGCTTCTTCCACCTCCTTGTTCTTAGCTTCCACTTCATTCTTCTGTTTCACGAGCAACAGCGCTTTATCCTGCAATTCGTCATTCGTTCTTCTCAACTCTTCCTGCTGGATCTTTAATTCACCCGCGAGTGATTGTGATTGCGCCAGCAATTCTTCCGTACGGGAGTTCGTTTCGATCGTGTTCAAAACTATACCAAGACTCTCCGTTAACTGGCTTAAGAAGTCAAGATGCGTTTCACTGAATGCATCAAGTGACGCCAGCTCGATCACCGCTTTTACATTGTTCTCAAACAATACGGGCAGAACAATCAGGTTTTGAGGTTTCGCCTGACCAAGTCCTGAACTGATCTTGATATAATTATTCGGAACATTGGTAAGTATGATACGTTCTTTTTCATAAGCGCACTGACCTACCAGCCCTTCGCCGATAGAAAATTCTTTCGGGATATTTTTTTCTGATTTGTATGCATAAGAAGAGAAGAGTTTCAATTTGACATTCAGATCGTCTTCATCCTGTGTGAGAATATAGAAAGCGCCATAATGTGTGTTCACCACCTGCGCAAGCTCTGAAAGGATCCGTTTCGTTACTGTTGTAAGGTCTTTTTGTCCCTGCAACATCTGCGTGAACTTGGCAAGGTTTGATTTCAACCAGTCTTGCTCCTGGTTCCGCAAGGTTGTTTCCCGAAGATTTGCGATCATCTGATTGATCGTATCCTTCAAGGCTTCTACCTCTCCTTTAGCTTCTACGCGGATGTTCCGGGTAAGGTCACCTTTTGTCACCGCTGAGGCCACCTCGGAGATTGAACGTACCTGAGTTGTCAGATTCTGTGCAAGCTGGTTTACGTTTTCCGTCAGGTTCTTCCAAATACCAGAAGCTCCAGGTACACTCGCTTGTCCACCCAGTTTTCCATCAACGCCCACTTCACGCGCAACGGTAGTTACCTGATCGGCAAACAAGGCAAGCGTGTCAATCATTTCATTGATCGTTTCAGTAAGCTGTGCCACTTCACCTTTCGCATTGATCGAAAGTTTCTGACGCAGGTTTCCTGTAGCAACAGAAGTCACAACTTTTGCTATACCTCGTACCTGGCTCGTAAGGTTAGATCCCATCATGTTCACGGAATCTGTAAGGTCCTTCCAGGTTCCTGCCACCCCTTTTACTTCTGCCTGTCCACCCAATTTACCCTCGGTACCCACCTCTCTGGCAACACGCGTTACTTCAAATGCGAACGAGTTCAATTGTTCCACCATCGTATTGATGGTATTTTTCAAATCAAGAATTTCTCCTTTTACGTCGATGGCAACTGTTTTTGATAAGTCTCCACTTGCAACCGCTTTCGTTACCTCGGCAATGTTCCGTACCTGTGCCGTAAGGTTACTTGTCATCTGGTTTACAGAGTCAGTAAGATCTTTCCATGTACCCGCCACACCAGGTACGAATGCATATCCTCCCAATTTACCATCGGTACCAACCTCCCTAGCAACACGTGTAACTTCAGAAGCGAAGGCACGTAGCTGATCCACCATGGTATTCAGCGTTTCTTTCAACTGCAGGATCTCGCCGCGTACGTCCACAGTAATTTTTTTCGACATATCTCCATTCGCCACGGCGATCGCAACTTCCGCAATATTCCGTACCTGCGCAGTAAGGTTACCTGCCATCTGGTTTACAGAATCCGTAAGATCTTTCCACGTACCGGCAACACCAGGTCCGTTTGCCTGGCCGCCGAGTTTTCCTTCAGTACCTACTTCACGTGCCACACGCGTTACTTCCGATGCGAAGCCGCGAAGTTGGTCCACCATTGTATTAATGGTATTTTTCAATTCAAGGATTTCACCTTTTACGTCCACACCGATCTTTCTGGAGAGGTCACCATTTGCCACGGCTGTGGTTACCTCTGCAATATTTCTTACCTGCGATGTCAGGTTACTCGCCATTTTATTTACTGAATCCGTCAAATCTTTCCAGGTACCGCCGACACCGGGTACATCGGCCTGTCCTCCGAGTTTTCCTTCCGATCCAACCTCCCTTGCCACACGTGTCACCTCGGAGCCGAAGGAGTTCAACTGATCCACCATCGTATTGATCGTATTCTTCAATTCAAGAATCTCTCCTTTTACATCCACCGTGATTTTTCTTGACAGGTCACCTTTCGCAACGGCTGTCGTTACCTCCGCAATATTCCGAACCTGACCAGTCAGGTTACTCGCCATCTGGTTTACTGAATCAGTAAGGTCTTTCCAAACACCACCTACACCTTTTACAGTAGCCTGACCTCCAAGTTTTCCTTCTGAACCAACTTCTCTTGCCACACGTGTTACCTCCGAGCCGAATGAGTTCAGCTGATCCACCATCGTATTGATCGTATTCTTTAACTCAAGGATCTCTCCTTTTACGTCAACCGTAATCTTTCTCGACAAGTCTCCATTCGCAACTGCTGTCGTTACTTCCGCAATATTTCTCACCTGTGAAGTCAGGTTGGATCCCATCTGGTTCACAGAATCTGTCAAATCCTTCCATGTTCCGCCCACACCGGTCACTTTTGCCTGCCCTCCGAGTTTACCTTCCGTTCCTACTTCCAGTGCCACCCTCGTTACTTCGGATGCGAATGAGTTCAACTGATCTACCATCGTGTTGATGGTTTTTTTCAATTCAAGGATTTCACCTTTTACATCCACAGTGATCTTACGCGAAAGGTCACCCTTTGCTACCGCGGTTGTTACTTCCGCGATATTTCTTACCTGTCCGGTCAGGTTACTGGCCATCTGGTTTACGGAGTCAGTAAGATCTTTCCAAACACCACCGACACCTTTTACCGTTGCCTGACCTCCCAGTTTTCCTTCGGAACCTACTTCTCGTGCAACACGTGTAACCTCTGAACCGAATGAGTTCAGCTGATCCACCATCGTGTTAATGGTATTTTTTAATTCAAGGATTTCTCCTTTAACATCCACTGTAATTTTTCTGGAAAGGTCACCCTTTGCTACCGCGGTCGTTACTTCCGCAATATTCCGTACCTGTGCCGTCAGGTTGGATCCCATCTGGTTGACTGAATCGGTAAGGTCTTTCCATACACCGCCCACACCTTTTACTTTCGCCTGTCCTCCTAACTTTCCTTCAGAACCTACTTCTCTTGCCACACGCGTTACCTCAGCGGAGAAGGAGTTTAACTGATCCACCATCGTATTGATGGTATTCTTCAACTCAAGAATTTCTCCTTTTACGTCCACCGTAATTTGGCGCGACAGGTCACCCT
Source organism: Flavitalea sp. (assembly GCA_035526135.1). GTDB lineage: Bacteria > Bacteroidota > Bacteroidia > Chitinophagales > Chitinophagaceae > Flavitalea. The sequence continues at coordinate 4,931 of DATLDA010000028.1, read as the reverse complement.
TTGCAACCGCGGTGGTTACTTCTGCAATATTTCTTACTTGGCCGGTAAGGTTACTGGCCATTTGGTTTACCGAATCTGTTAGATCTTTCCATGTACCAGCTACCCCTTTTACCTGCGCCTGGCCACCTAGTTTACCTTCCGTACCTACTTCGAGTGCCACACGGGTAACCTCCGAAGAGAAAGAATTCAATTGGTCAACCATCGTATTGATCGTATTCTTCAATTCCAGGATCTCTCCTTTAACGTCCACTGTAATTTTTTTGGAGAGGTCACCTTTAGCCACCGCAGTTGTTACTTCCGCAATGTTCCGTACCTGTGCGGTGAGGTTTGAACCCATCTGGTTGACGGAGTCGGTCAGATCTTTCCAAACACCGGCCACTCCTTTTACTTTAGCCTGGCCTCCAAGTTTTCCTTCTGAACCTACTTCTCTTGCCACACGGGTTACCTCCATTGAAAAGAGATTCAGCTGTTTCACCATGTCGTTCACTTCTTTGGCAATCCGGGCAAATTCTCCCTGGAGGGTATGACCTCCGATCTCTTCCGGCATTTGCTGTGAAAGATTTCCTTTAGCCACAGAGCTGATAACGTGTGCGATTTCAATAGTAGGGTGCACAAGATCAGAGATGAGCACATTCAGTGAATCTACACCGGTACTCCAGGATCCCTGTGCAGCGGGGACTTCAATCCGTTGTGTGAGCTTCCCTTGTTTGCCGATCGTATTTCCGGCGCGGGTAAACTCGATCATCATCTTTTCATTCAATAATATAATCTCGTTGAGGGTATCGCAGATTTTGCCACTCAGACCGACCTCGTTGATCGGCATCCGGACGGTAAAATTTCCGTTTTTAACTTCAGTCAATACGCGCAGCAATTCAATGCTGTCCATTACACTGGCATGTTGTTCTGCCTGTGTAAATGGAACCAGAAACGGTTCGTCGGAATTCACTTTCGATCGCGAAACTTTCTTTGTTTTGGTAAGAATGGCATTTTTTACAACTGCTGCATCATTGTGTCCGTTGGATTTGCCATTTGAGGAGGATCGGGTAGATGGCTTTTTTTTGGTACTCATAATGGGGGTAATGGTTGAACAAAATAATTTTACAAATTACTCGTCAGGTCGAATGTATTGTATTCGAAAGGATTATCAATAGCATGAAATGGGGAAGTTTTTCCACGCAAAAAACCTCAACTATTGGAACCTCTTCCAGAAGTTAAGAATAGAAAAAGAAATCAGAGCGCAAATGTAGTATTCAGCGCTTGGCCTTTGGAAATTCCGCAATCATGACTTTGAATCCAAATAAAAAGAGGAAAATTTCAGGCCAATTTTTCTACAACAGATTATAGATACAATTATTCAGGAAAATCTGAAAAGTCAAGGTCTTACAGTAACATTCACTGAGTTCAAGTAGATGTATGGACAACCCCTAGGTAGAAACCAGTAAATGTAAAAGAGAAGAATACGATAATGACGTGAGAGGTGGCGGATTGAATAATTTTACCGAACAAACTTATGATATGGTGGTAAAGCAATCGGTGTTGATCGTAGATGATGATTCGGATGACAGGCATTTCGTTCAGGAAGCGTTTCGACTCTCAAAAATTGATGTAGATTTTGTTGAGTTGACGAATGCCAATAACATAGTTTCCAAGCTCACTTTGATCGAAAGGGATCATCCTGTCTCTCTCATACTGCTCGATCTGAATATGCCTGGTAAAAATGGTATTGAAGCTTTGCGGGAAATTAAAGAAGATGTGAAATTCACCCACATTCCCACAGTGGTCCTGACTACCTCGAATACCGATAAAGACCGCGACGATTCTTATTCTATGGGTGCGAACTGTTTTCTTTCCAAACCCAATTCATTTGATCACTATCTGAAGATGCTTCAATCTGTTGCAAAACTTTATCTTCCGGTAGTGAATTAATAATATTTCATTCCTTACAATTCCCGGTTACCCACCGGGAATTTTTTATGCATACTGCCCGACGATGGGGAAGGGCCTGCGTTTCGTAGATTTACTACAAATTTAGATTATTTCAAATCATATTTTTGTCCACCCTTTTACCTTTTCTTGAAATATTCCAATAAGATCCAAACAAGGATAAATATTGATTGAATATGAAACAGGAAAACAGGTATATCGCAATTGTGGACGATGACGAGGATGACCGATCTTTTTTAGAAGAAGCATTTCACGAAAATGGATGTAACAGCACTATTCAAACGTTTGACAATGGCGTGAAACTTCTGGAAACTCTGCGGAATGCAAATGAAAAACCCTTACTGATCATAATTGACCTGCATATGCCTCGTAAAAGTGGTAGGGAAATATTAACTGAACTGAAACATGACAAGAATCTATTTACAATTCCGGTAATTGTTTTATCGACAGCGCTTTCTTCGGAGACCAGGGAAGAGATGTTACGGGCTGGTGCGAATTGTATCATTTCCAAACCAAATAATTACAACGATATCCTCTTTCTTACAAAAAGCATTGCAAAAATCTGGAATGTTGAATGAAGTCTCCACTTTATAGCCGCTCTGGTATGAGAAGGGTCGTTCGATTACGGTGAGAAAAGTTTACTTTTGCAGCCAATAGACAAAATGGATCATTGATTTATTTTTTCCTTTTAGAACCCAACCCCTTATGAACCTCAATCCAAAACACTACAAAATATTCGTTACTGATGATGACGCCGATGATTTTCTGTTTTTGCGGGATGCAATTGCTGAACTCGACAATACAGTAATCCTCGAACATGTCACTTCCTGCGGAGAACTCATCCAATTGTTGGAAGAAGGAAAAATTCCTGATCTCATTTTTCTCGATCTGAATATGCCCAAAATCAGCGGACGGGATTGCATTGAGAAGTTGCGTGAAGAAGCCCGGTACAGGGATGTTCCGATTATAATTTATTCAACTTCCAAATCAATTAAGGATGTGGACTTTTGCTATGAAAAGGGCGCAAATTTCTATCTCGTAAAACCTAACACCTTCCGGGGACTTATCAGTTCAATTGAGAAAGTAATAGCAATCGACTGGAAAAAAGGATTATACTTTCCACCCAAAGAGCATTTCCTGATTGCACACGACTTGTAATCACATACTTTAGAAAATCGTAAAAGTTTGGATGTCTATACAAGATGCTCAATGAAATGCTAAGAGTTTCTTTCTATAGATGGTAAGTGCTATTGAATAATTCGATTTTTCATATCAGAATAATGAGCAGGAATTTGTGAAATGAGCTGATCTTACATGACCAAAGCTAATTACTTATACCCCTAATCTCTAAGGCAAAACACCAAACCCTTTTAACCCCTTCGAACCCTGAAGGGGTTATTTTTTTTGTTCATTATATTCTACATTAAGTCAGAAAATCTATTAACAATTGTAGGCTTGGAGATTGCAGCATTTACTATTGCAGGCCATAATAATTGGGCGATACACGTAGTAAACAACCTGCACCGCTAACATGAATGCGTATACAAGATGCCTGTAAATAAAACGATTTTATTGGTGGACGATGATGCAGATGATAGAATGCTTTTCACAGCAGCATTCACAGAAGCTAAGACCGATCACGAGCTTATTGAGTTTGAGAATGGTGAGCAACTGTTCCAATATCTTGATGAGAAAATTCCGAATACGCCGCGTCTGATTGTGATGGATTCTCACATGCAGAAAATCGATGGAGAAGAAGCATGCCGAAAATTAAAGAATAACAAAAATTTCGCCCGTATCCCGGTTATTGTTTACAGCGGAACATCAAGTTCCTTTCAGCAGGAGCCTGTATTAAAATGGGGGGCAAATGCATACGTTCAGAAGCCGAGCAGTTACGAAAAGACGGTAGAAATAGTTAAATCAATCTTGTTGTTATATGGATGATCCTGGGACTATTCATCCTGAAATCCGAGGTAATTCCACCACGTCGAACCAATATCGCACAAACACTTCCATTTTTTCCATGGCCCTGTCATTGGTAAACGGTTTCTCAATGAAGGAACTTGCACCCATTGCATAATATTTCAGAATTTCATCTGCCGGAAGTCGATTACTCACAACTACGACCGGTATTCCCCGGTAGAGATCATGTGCTTTAAACGATTCCAGGAATTCGAGCGCTATACCCTCGGGTCTTAAGTTCCCATTGATCAAAACTAGATCCGGAAATGCAGCCGCTTCAAGATTATCCAGGAAACGCATTAATTCACCCGAATCCGAAAAAAAAGTCAGCTGTACGGGATAAGCTTTATCAGAAAATACGGACCGGGTCAGGTGCCTGTCATCATCATCAGGTTCAAGCATATAAAGTTGCATCGATCTCCGCGACATGATATTTGGATCTATTTAGTGTAATCCAGAACCTTCTGAATTTCTTCATCAGGAACACCCTTTTCTTTGGCAATGTAAGCAAGTAGCTGCATTTGGGCCCACTCATAACGCTGGCGACGTTCCGCGCTCACAGCGTAGCGGATCACCAGATAGAAAAACAAACATTGAACAATCATACCCACAGCAACTGTGAAGAATAGTGTTAAATGATCCATGATTACCTCTTTATAAATTTAGTTTCGAATGGATTGATGTCATGCAAGTAAGCATGAAATCAACTGAAAGAAAAATGTTTTTTAAAGAACTGAAACCATTTTTATTGTTAAGATTTTTTCATAAGACACACGCTTTTTTTACTAAAACTAACGTCTGTTCGTTTAGCCGAATCGGATTTTTTCATGAAATATATCTAATGTATATTTGTCCACCAATGTAGTAGACTTATGAATGAATTTGTCGAAATCATTTCAGTTGCTTCCCGATGTCTCAGCACAAGTTGTTGTTGCTGTCGTTAATCTTGCCTGCCTGCCGGATCGAAACAATTACCTGAAAAAATTCCATTCAATTGCAAAGCACAATTGACAAATTACTGTTGC
>DATLDA010000005.1:0-6491 GCA_035526135.1 Flavitalea sp. | reverse complement strand
GTGGAAGGAAAATATTACACATGGTCAAAAAATGAGATAAAGTCAATATTGGGCGACAAAGCGGAATTATTCTGTGATTTTTTTGATGTATCCGAAAAAGGTAATTGGGAACACACGAATATTTTGAGGGTTTTGAAACCTTTCGCCGGATTTGCGGCTGAGGTGAAACGGGATGAGAATAAATTACGGGAAGAAGTTGAAAGGTTAAGTAATATCCTATTGGAGGAGAGAGAAAAGCGTATACGACCGCTATTGGATGATAAGATATTGCTTGGTTGGAATGCCTTGATGATCACCGCGTATTCAAAAGCCTATGCGGCAACAGACGAGCCGGCTTACCGGCAGGCTGCTGTAAGAAATTTCTCTTTCTTGTGGGAGAATTTTCGTTCTAAGGATGGAACCTGGCGTCATACCTTCAAAAATGGGGAAGCAAGGTATCCGGCTTTCCTGGATGATCTGGCTTACCTGGTTCAGGCTTGTATTCACCTGCAGGAAATAACAGGGGAAGGAAGTTATTTGATTAAAGGAAAAGAGCTTACGGAAAGGATCATAAATGAGTTTGGAAGCGAATCAAATAGTTTTTTTTATTATACGCCGGAGGGACAGAAAGATGTCATTGTTCGCAAGCAGGAAATCTATGATGGCGCTACCCCTTCCGGAAATAGTGTAATGGCATGGAATTTATATTATTTAGGTATAGTTTTCGATCGGCAGAATTGGTTGGAACAGGCTCTGAAAATGTGTAATTCCCTTGAACCGGTGATCCTTAAATATCCCTCTTCATTCGGAATTTGGGCAACGTTGATGCAATCCCTGGCGTATGGTATTCCGGAAATCGCGCTGATTGGGGAAAATTTTGGGAATCTGTATAGAGATATTTTGCGTACTTTCATTCCCTTCAAAATTTTCCAATCGGCACCCCGGCCGTCTAAGGATTTCCCATTATTGGATAATAAGCCTTATACGTCCGAACCGAAACTGTACCTGTGTAAAAACTATTCCTGCCAAAGCCCTGTTACTGAGATAGATACGCTTATCCGAATGCTCGAAAAAGCTTAAAAATTTATATATTATTTATACAATATTATAATTTCAGTAATCGTTTAAGTGTTTGCTAATTCCATCAATTTGCAGTTATAAAATTAAAATTCTAAACTTGTGATGAAGTCGGTTAAACTGAATTTCCGCCCAATACCCTTTAATAACATGAAAATGAAAAACCTATCCGCTTTCTTAGCACTTGTTGTAATGATCCTTACAACCGGTTGCGGTAAATTAGGGAAGTCTTCGAAAGGGCTGCCAAATGATGGCCAATTGCATGGTGTAGCACCGGCAACGAAGTACAACCTCTCCAAACCTCCAGGCATGGTGTATATCCCACCCGGAACCTTTCACATGGGACCGAGTGATGAGGATGTCAACTTTGCTTATACAGCGAGGAACAAACAAATTTCCATTAACGGTTTCTGGATGGATGCCACCGAGATCACCAATAACGAATATCGTCAGTTCGTGAATTGGGTAAGAGACTCGATTGCGGCTGTTCAGCTTCAGTATGGAAAGGAGATCGATGGCCGTTTTGCTATTGATTGGAAGAGAGCTCAGACTATCAAATGGTCCGACAAATCAACTATTGAAAAGATCGACCAGCTCATCGTATCACCTGAAAACAGAGTATTCGGAAGAAAGGTGATTGATCCGGCGAAACTGGTTTATCATTCAGAAATATTCGATCTGAAAGAAGCTTCAAAAAGAGAAAATGCGAACAAGCCATTGTCTTCTTTCATTATCAAAAAAGACGAAAAGATCTATCCTGATACACTCGTTTGGATACGTGACTTCAGTTATTCTTATAATGAACCCGCAGCTAAAAGATATTTTTCTCACCCTGCGTTCGGCAACTATCCTGTAGTAGGAGTAAGCTGGAAACAAGCAACAGCTTTTGCTGAGTGGAGGTCACATTATCTGAATTCATTCCTTGAAACAAAGAAAAAAGCCACTGAATCAGATTTTCGTCTGCCTACAGAAGCAGAGTGGGAATATGCAGCTCGTGGTGGTCGCTCACAATCTATGTTCCCATGGGGTAACTATTACCTGAGAAACCGTAAAGGTTGTCTCCTGGCCAACTTCAAACCAGGCCGTGGTAACTATCCAGAGGATGGTGGATTCTATACAGTACGTGCTGATGCTTACTGGCCGAACGATTTCGGTTTGTATTGCATGGCCGGAAACGTAGCTGAGTGGACTTCTTCTTTGTATTATGAAGGCGCTTACAACTTCCAACATGATATGAACCCGGATATTCGTTACGGTGCAAAGGATTCTGATCCTCCCCGTATGAAGCGTAAAGTGATACGCGGCGGAAGCTGGAAAGACGTAGGTTATTACCTGCAAACTAGCACCCGTGGATACGAATATCAGGACACTACGAAGTCTTACATCGGTTTCCGTTGTGTGATCGATTTACCACCCATGCAGAGAAAATAATTAAAACATTATCTGCTATCGCGTAAAATTTTAGTGTCTTACTGTCGTTAATGAATTGATTGATTTAACATAAAATCAAAATAGTATCTTATTTTCTTAACCCTGAAATCCGTTATCTAAACCTTTTAAATTTAAAACTATGGCTGGAGTTTCAAAATCTACTGACAGAATAGTCAACGTAATTGTGTGTATGGGAGCTGCTATCGTAATCTTCGGTGCCTGGCAGAAAATCACGCACCAACCTTTGGCAGACTTTTTCTTAACAGCAGGACTGATCACAGAAGCGGTCATCTTCGTTGTATATGCATTCTTACCCCCTCCCGGAGGCGAAATGCACGCAATTGCTGAAGCATTGCCAAAATTGGCTGGTGGAAGCAACGGTAACCCGGCGTTGGCTAAAATGGACAAGATGCTGCAAGATGCTGACATCAATCCAACCACACTCGGTAAGCTGAGCGACAACTTTAAGAAATTAGGTACTTCCGTTAATAATATTTCGGATGTTTCTGAAGTCGTAAAATCAACAACTGATTTGTCTTCAAAAACTAAAGAAACAACTGCTGCCATGGATGCGATGAAAAACGCTTACCAGGGAGCAACAGCAACAATGGGCCATTTTAATACAGCTGCGGATAGCACGAAGCAATTCCATTCACAGGTGCAGGTGCTTACAAAGAACCTCGGATCTCTGAATGCTATCTATGAGCTGGAACTGCAGGACACGAACAATCACCTGAAAGCCATGAATAATTTCTATGGTAACCTGGTGACTGCTTCACAAACCATGCAGGGAAGTGTGGATGATGCAAAGAAAGCGCACGAACAAATCGCGAAACTTGCAAGCAACCTGAGCAACCTGAATACCATTTATGGTAACATGCTTAGCGCAATGCAGGGTCGCCAGGCGCATTAATTCAATTTATTAATCCAACCCCTGACAACGCAGTTTTGAAAACGTATTGTATAAAAAGAAAAGCCCAAAACCATGTCTCTACCTAAGGAGCCGCGGCAGAAAATGATCAATATGATGTACCTGGTGCTTACAGCCCTGCTGGCACTCAACGTATCATCCGAGATCCTCAATGCCTTTAAGACGGTCAACAGAAGTATCGATAACGCAAACGGAACACTCACCGCAAATAATAATACCATTTACGCATCACTTGCTGAAAAGCTAATTGATGGAAAAACAAAAGCGAAAGCAGAAATCTGGGCGCCCAATGCAGCAAAAGCCCAGGCATTAGCCAAGAAGTCGTATGACTACATTGAAACCCTCAAGGTGAAAGTGAAGGATTACGGCGGATTTAAGCCAGGTGCGAAAGACAGTATTGGATGGGAAAGCAACCTGGACGCTGCAACCCGCCTGATGGATAAAGAAAAAGAAGGTGATAAACTGAAAAAGGAACTCGAGAATTTTAAAGCACAGATTCTTGCCATTGATCCCGCGATTGCCAAAGAATTTTCCAACAAACTTCCAATCGATTTATCCATACCCAAATCACAGGCTGGAAATAACAAACTGGATTTTACTACGGCTTATTTCCATATGACACCAGGTATCGCAGCAGTTACCATTCTGAATAAATTTCAGAACGATATCAAAAACTCCGAAAATCAGGTTGTCACTTATTGTCATAATCAAATTGATGCTGTTGCCGTACGTTTCGATAAGTACGGTTTTGTGGGAGGATTGAACTCTACTTATATTATGCCTGGTGAAAAAGTACAGGTGAATGTAGGTTTGGGTGCTACTTCTTCTGCAGCGCAGCCTACTGTAATTGTGAATGGACGAAACATTTCACTTGATGCAGAAGGCTTAGCGAAAGCGGAATTTGAAGGTGGCGGAACCGGAACGCATACTGTTGATGTAGTAATTAAATACATCAACCAGGAAGGAATAGCCATGACCATTCCAAAAAAATTGACTTACACAGTCGGTGCTCCTTCAGGAGTAGCCGTATCAGCAGATAAAATGAACGTACTGTATGTGGGTATTCCAAACCCGCTTACGATTACTGCCGGAGTAGGTAGTGAAAAAGTAAGTGCTTCTTTCAGCGGAGGTTCGATCAAAAGAGTGGGTGGAGCAAAGTGGGAAGCGATTCCGGGTAATAATCCTGGTTCGCATACGATCAAAGTAACAGCTGACGGAAAATCAACACCGATCACATTCCGTGTTAAATATCTACCAAAGCCCGGCGTATTCGTCGGAGCAAGTCAGGGTGGCTCACTTTCTGCTGCATCTTTTAAAGTGCAGGGAGGATTGATCGCCCGTTTAATAGATTCAGAATTTGAAGCTGCCTTCCGTGTAGTCGGTTATAAATTAGGTGCGAGTGGTGGTGCGTTTCCGGTATACCAGGAAGCAACCAATGAAGGTAACCGTTGGACAGGTGGAGCGGCAAATATTGTAAATAAAGCAACTCCGGGCACAACTGTATTTTTCGAAGATATCCGGGTAATCGGTCCAGATGGCAGGATCGTAAGTGTACCCCCGGTTGTGTTCAACTTGAAATAATTAAATAGGGAATAATGAGAAACCGTTTTATCAAATGCAGCTTTTTGATCGCAGCTCTTGCAATGGTTACCATTGCAGCTGATGCGCAACAAAAAAAGCCGAACAGGCCGAGTACCAAGAGAACTACTACGGCTGCTCCGAAGAAAAAGGCAACAACAAAGAAAGCCAATACGAGCAGGAACAACAACGCCGCAAACAATGCAGCGCTTGCTGCAGCTCCAAAGGATACGGTAAAACCGATCCCGATGGAAGCTGACCTGAAGATTGACGTTCCGCGTAAGTCACTTCGTGCCGATAATGCCGTAGAGCGTAACCTGGTAAAAGACAGGCAGCCTCTTGCGTATGAGCATATCCGTGAGGACGATGCCACATACATGCAGCGGGTGTGGAGAGAAATTGACGTACACGAGAAGATGAACCTTCCGTTTGTATATAAAGCTGAAGGCGATTATGGAAACCAGCGTTTCATAATGATCCTTCTGAATGCAATCAAAAATGACAGCATCGTAGCATTTGATGCAAACGTTGATGACCGCTTTACGACACCGCTTCCTTTTAGCAAAATTGCGGAAGGTCTTATCGGTAAACCAAGACTGGAGCAAATCCAGGATTGGCAAAAAGATCCAGACGGTTCTAAAGGAATTATGAAAGACACGCTTATCACAGAAATATTCAACCCGGATGCAATCGAACGTTTCTGGATCAAGGAAGACGTGATCTTTGATAAAGAATCTTCAAGGATGTATTCAAGAATTCTTGGTATCGCTCCGTTAAAAACGATCAATAATCCTGATGGTTCTTTCCGTGCGGTAACACCAATCTTCTGGGTATATTACCCTGATCTTCGCCCGCTGCTTGCAAAGCACGACGTTTATAACGGACGTAACTACGGAGCTAAAATGAGTTGGGAAGAGCTGTTTGAAAGCAGAATGTTTGGAAGCAGGATTGTGAAATCAACCATCAATAACTCTAACGACTGGTTCATCAATGGTTACATCAAAGATCCTATCCTTGCTTTGCTTGAAGGAGAAAATGTAAAGGATAAAATCTTCAATTACGAACAAGACCTCTGGTCATATTAATAGCAACAACCTATTGTAAAAGCATCGTAGAAATACGATGCTTTTTTTTTGTGCAGAAGGTTCCCTATCAAGGTCTAACGAAATGAAAAGGGCGGGTGATGATCAAAAAAATAAAGCTGCAAAAATAATAAAATAGGTGAGGATTGATGATGTATTCTCATGTTGTTTTACTATTTTTACAACGGTTTTTCATAGGATATTGGATTTTAAAAACGGGGCTGGATTTTTATCCTGGCCCCTTTTTTGTTTTTAACCCCTATGGATAGGCGATAATAACTTCGACTAGGGAGTGCTGTTAGTGAAATGATCTTTGATCAGCTTAGCTTTGGCTACACCTACGGCTCGCACCAATGCATCATCAGTCAGCTCCTTAATTTTCCTAACGGATTTGAATTCCTTCAGCAGCTGAT
>DATLDA010000418.1:0-3168 GCA_035526135.1 Flavitalea sp. | reverse complement strand
CCTTGCAACAATTGAATTCTGCAATATGTTCTTGTGAACGTAATCATGATAGATCACAAAAAAACGTAGTATTAAAAATGATAAAATAATACTGACTGAAAAGGAGATGAACCAATCAATTTCCAGAAACAGGATTACATACGCAGCGAGAACAACACCAACAATGATGAATAAGTGTACCCAACTTAGAAACCTGTTCTCAATCGCATAAGGTTTTGTTGCGGAAAAAATGACCTTATCCTCTGCAGACAAAGCGTTATTGCACATTGAATGTTTCATAACCGGCCCTCCAATTCATTGAAAGAAATCAGGTTATCGAACTGATGAAAAAAATCTGTGATTAATAAGACCAATGCTACAGGCAGTATTGCCAGAACAAAAACACTATTCCAATGGATCCTGTGTTCGTATTTCCACATTTCATATAAATCGGAACCGTGTACATACAATTGCTGCATCGTGAATGCAACAAAAAATATTACGAAAAACCGGGGACGCTTTACTAATCCATAGACACAGAATACATCCAGGATCAGGAAAATGCCATGACGCCATACAGGCAATTGATCCATTTTGGAAAACATCCCGAAAAAATGGTAGGCTGCGGCTATGGAGCTCAATACTGCCAGGGTATTGAATATTTTATTTTTATTATGGTCCGATTGTAACATAACTTTTGATTAACTGTTTGAATTTGCTGCTTTCCTATTTTTATACATAGCTACCCATTCATGAAAGATCACAGTGAAGAAATTATAAGAGTCAAGGCTTTTCTGTAACCCGAACCTGGTATTGATTTTTCTGTCCTCCTCCTTGAAAGTGCCAAACAGCCTGTCAAATATGATCAGCACATTTCCATAATTCTTATTAATATATTCCGGATTGGAAGCATGGTGCACACGATGGTGAGAAGGCGCATTGAAAATCAACTCAAACACAGGCAACCGGCCAATCAACTGGGTATGTTGAAAAAAGGCAAATAAAAATCCAATCGTTTCCATCGTGAAAATCATCATCGGGTTAAAACCAATAAATAAAAGCGGTATCCAGAAAAGATTATGTAAGGCGACATTCAGGAAAGGAACCCGCGCAGCATTTGAAAAATTCATTTTTTCCGATGAATGATGATTTACATGGACCGCCCATAGCCACCGGTTTTGATGGCTAAACCGGTGAAACCAATAATAGATAAATTCATTACAGAAAAATAATAATACCCACGACCAAATAGTTTCAGGAAGTTGAAACGGGGCAAACCGATATAAGTAGATCCACAGCGCAATCCAGGTTCCTTTTGTAACAATTCTCAATAAGACCCCCATGGCGCCCAACAATAAATTCACCATAGTATCACGGGCATCATACAGTCCCTTCTGGTGGTAATGGTCATACGCTGCTTCAATAACAATAGCGGTGATATAAATGATGAAAAAAATGTACACAGGATTTAAGTTCATATGCTAAGTTTTAACAGTGTTCGGTTCTCTTTTCATGAACCAGATGTTCAAATCTTCATAGGGATGATCCCTCACTGCGTATTCTGAAAAACCAATCGTTTTATAGAGGAGCATTGTTCTTTTGTCGGTCGTTTCTACATAAATATTTTCATTTTGCTCATCAGCTATTCTAAACATGTCTCTCTTAATTTCATATCCTGCACGATTACCGATGACCCCTTTTTCAGTTGCAAGGAACCAGCCATACCAACCTTTCTTAGGTCTCACATGATCCATTATCTTCCTCGTTTTAAGTGCTCTCAAACTTCTTTTGATTCCTATCACTTTTATCATGAGATAAATCATTCTTAAAAACTTTAGAACAGGCCTGGACTTACTTTGAAGATTATAAAATAGCACTACGCCGTTTTTATCAGAGGTGATGTAGGCGCCATTTTTTTCTGCTGATTCAGTAAAACAAAATGATAGGAATAATCTTAAGTGTTGCTTTCTGTACTTTCTGCTTCTTATTATCCACATAATTCCGGGCACCTGATAAAAAGCTTCCTGCAGAATATCGAGTGCTCTGTTTTTATCTGAATGGGTGATGACGTGCTCCATATAAATTTTATTTGATAGTAAAAGAAAACGGGTACGGATCCAACCATCAATTACCGAGATTGTAACCGACACTCACATAATACAATCCACCTATTTCCGGATTGGCATATGCATTTTTGTAGTAGTGGTTGGTAATATTTGTTCCTCCGATCTTTACCGTGGTATTGATGGAATTGAATTTGTAATTCATTTGTGCATCTATAGTTGTAAAAGCATTTACAGGTCCATTGGCCAATTCACCTTCCCACTCGAAAGCATCCTGCCAGCGAAGCACTACGTTAAAACCTGCACGTTGTTTTTTTCCTAAACCCATTCCCGATAGACCTCCATTTACTCTGTACTTTGGTGTATTGAAAAATGCCTGGAATCCGGAAGGAACATCCGTAATCCTGTCGGAATACACATTCGCAAAAACATTGTATTTCCGGTCTACTTTGTAATCCATCCCCATACCGAAACCATGTGTCTTCACTTTTGTCGGACTGTTCACAACGGTCGAATAGAGCTGCTGATTGGAAATTTGAAGCAAAATATTTCGGCCCAGGAAATCTTTATACGATCCGGTGTATGCATAGGCATCTATGAGGAATTTTGAATTGATCAATCCCTTGTATCCGATCTCAACTGACCGGGAACTCTCCGGCTTGAATTCTTTGTAGACATAAGTTTCTGACGCCGGTTTTCCATCAATCACTTCCACCACAGGTCCTCCATGATCGAGCATATAGTCCATTACCCAGGGTAAACCTCCAAGAAGCGTTATGTCGCCGACAAACAATCGGATATATTTCTGCTGTGTAGTGGGAAACCGGTAGGCAGTCTGATAGGAAAGGCGCAGGTTATTGTCTTTTGCAACTTTTATCAGTGCTGTTGCGCGTGGTGTAAAATGGCCTTTGAAATCTTCATTCTTATCATAGCGGCCGGAAAACGACAACACGAGTTTTTCATTCATTAATTTTTTACTGATCTGTGCATAGGCGCCCACTTCATTGATGGTAATTGGTTGTGCAGTATCGATGAAGAGTGTTCCTTTTGAATCAAGAATATATTTTTTCCAGTTTGCTCCGATGATAACATCTGCAAATTTGATTTTATTAGAAAAATTATATTG
>DATLDA010000415.1:0-11059 GCA_035526135.1 Flavitalea sp. | reverse complement strand
GACGGTGAGCCTTTTATATTGACCCTTAAAGTAAAAAGTGTTTTGAGTAAATAGTGAATACCTGAACAAAATCTGTCGGATACTGTTTACGTCAATTTCAACTCCCATTTCGTTAATTCACTCCTCAATCGACGTCTTATTCGTTATTTTGCGATTTGCTTAAAAACAGGAAATGATACAATTTGAAAGGTATACTTTGAATAATGGGTTAAGGGTATTGATACATGAAGATCATTCAACTCCAATGGCTGTTGTCAATGTTATGTATGATGTGGGTGCACGCGATGAAGACCCCCAGAAAACCGGTTTTGCACACCTGTTCGAACACCTGATGTTCAGTGGAAGTCTGCATATCCCAGACTTTGAAACACCACTTCAGATGGCCGGTGGTGAAAACAATGCGTATACAAGCAACGACGTTACCAATTATTATATACAACTTCCGGCGGAAAATCTTGAGACGGCGCTTTGGCTTGAGAGCGATCGCATGTTATCGCTTGCATTTTCCGAGAAGGGACTGGATGTTCAGAGAAAAGTTGTAAGCGAAGAATTCAAAGAACATTATATCAATAAGCCATACGGTGATGTATGGTTCAGGATCAGAGAGATGGCTTACAAGAAACATCCCTACAAATGGATGACGATTGGCAAGGAGTTAAGTCATATTGAAAATGCTACCCTCTCGGATGTAAAAAGCTTTTTTTTCAAACATTACCGTCCGGTCAATGCGATTTTAGTAGTCGCCGGTAATGTAAAAAAAGATGAGGTGGCCGTATTGGTGAATAAATGGTTTGGTGATATTCCGATGGGTGAAAAATATGTACGCCCTGATCTGACTGAACCGGAACAAACAGCTCCGAGAAGATCCGAAGTAAAAGCAAAAGTTCCCCTGGATGCATTATACAAATGCTGGCATATGGATGACAGGCTTGCTCACGGATATTATGTTGCAGACCTGATCACAGAAGTACTGGGTGGTGGCGGCTCATCAAGATTATATCAATCGTTGGTGAAGGAGAAGCAACTCTTTAGTAACATTGAATGTTTTCATTTCGGTTCGGTTGATAAGGGATTGCTGACTATTGAAGGGAAGCTGGTGAAAGGTGTAAAGATGGATGATGCAGAAGCGGCGGTAGAAAATGAACTGACAAAATTAAAGGAGGACGGAATCAGTGAAAAAGAACTGACGAAGATCAAAAATAAAACGGAGTCCGCGATTGCTTATGAGGATATGAGTGTGATGGCACGTGCCAACAGCCTTGCTTTTTATGAATTGCTCGGAGATGCAAGTCTCTTCAATAGTGACCGGGAGAAATATTTTTCTGTGACTGCCACGGATATTCTTCAATACAGCCGTTCCATATTTGATGAGGTAAATTCAAATACATTGTGTTACTATAGTGAAAGTTGATCTGCAACACGCGGAATCCTTGTTCAACAAGAAGTACCCAAATGAAAATATTGAATAATAAATGAGTGTAAATACAATGTATAAATCGGCGGGCACTTTAAGTGTCCCAAACAGGGCAGAGTCTCCTTTAATAAAAGATGCTGTAGATTTTAATGTGGTACTTCCGGCCTGCGAGAAACATGTACTTTCCAATGGGGTCGAAGTTTTCGCCGTGAATATGGGAACAGAAGAAATGATCATGCTCAATTGGGTTTTCTATGCAGGGAACTGGTATGAACAAAAGAAAACAATTGCTGCTGCCTGTAATTATTTATTGAAGAACGGAACAACCTCAAAAACGGCGTTTGAGATCAATGAGCATTTTGAATATTATGGATCCTACCTGAACCGCAGTTGTTACAATGAAACTTCCGAGCTGGTGCTTCACTGTATGAGCAAACATGTTCATGAGTTATTGCCGGTAATGGCCGAAATAATTTCTGAAAGCGAATTCAGGCAGGAAGAACTCGATATTTATATTCAAAATTCTCAGCAACGATTGAAGGTGAGCCTTCAAAAATGTGAATTTGTTGCTGGCCGCCTGATAGATGCCTGTTTGTTTGGATATGATCATCCTTATGGCACATACAATAACCTTGAAGATTATGCCGCATTAAAGCGGGAAGATCTACTTGCTTTCTATAATGAGTATTACAAACGCGGCAGATGTGTTCTTTTTGTCGCGGGAAAGCTCCCGGATAATCTTATCGCACAGCTGGATGAAAACTTCGGAAAACTTCCGTTGAGAAAACACACTACGGGAATTGATTCCATCCATCATGCATTAGTCCCTGCAGCTGAAAGAAAAACGCAGGTTATTAATGATGTTACCGGAGTACAGTCTGCTATCCGGATCGCCCGGAATTTTCCCAACAGGCACCATCCTGATTTTCAAAAAGCCATGGTACTGAATAATGTATTCGGTGGATTTTTCGGATCCAGATTAATGGGCAATATCAGGGAAGACAAAGGTTATACATATGGAATTTACAGCTACCTGTTGAATCATATTCAGGATAGCGGCTGGATGATCAGTACGGAAGCCGGCCGTGATGTAACGCCAGCGACGATAGAAGAAATTTATAAGGAAATGCGCGGCTTGCGCGAAGAACTCATAGATGATGAAGAATTGCTCATGACGCGCAATTATATGATAGGAACGATTCTGGGAGATCTTGACGGACCTTTTCAGGTTTCAGCGAGATGGAAAAATCTTATTCTGAATGGACTCGATGAAAAGTATTTTTACCAGGGCATTGATACGATCAAAAAGGTAAGTGCTAATGAACTGCTCGAACTCGCCAATACTTATTTGAAGGAGGAAGATTTTTATGAATTGATAGTTGTATAAAAATTAAAAATCAAAAATTCAAAATTCAAAATTAAAAATTAATAAATCTACTGATATAACTTCATTTTGCATTTTTAAATCCCATGCGGATAATCATCACTTCCATAGTAGCCTTTGCACTTTCTTATCTGCTTTCCGGAATTCATATGGACTCCTTCTGGGCTGCGATTATACTCGCCATTGTACTGGCAATATTGAATTTCTTTGTAAAGCCGCTGATCATCCTTTTTACACTACCTCTTACAATAGTTACGCTCGGTCTTTTCCTTTTTGTGATCAACGCGTTGATTATTCTGCTTGCAGATAGTTTGATTGATGGATTCCGGGTTGATGGATTCTGGTGGGCTTTGTTATTCAGTTTGCTTCTGTCAATTGTGACATCGTGGTTGTATAAAAAGGATAAGAACGAAAAAAAATTAAAAATTAAAAATTAAAAAATTAATTGTACAGCATGTCAGGATACATTTTTCATTTTTCATTTTTAATTTGAAACAAAAACTTCTCACCTGTTTTTAGTTGCACTTTCTCGGTTCTTCCTTTATAGAAAATTTCCAGAGGTTTGCCTGCAAGTGATGTGAATGTCGCTGATTCTAAATGCCCTTCACGCCATTTCATATCGACAGAAAATCCTCCCCGTGCGCGCAAACCTTTTACTTCCCCGTTTTTCCAGGCTGCCGGCAAGGCGGGTAAGAGTTCGACAAATTTCAGGTGACTTTGCAATAACATTTCTGCAATGCCTGCGGTTCCTCCGAAATTACCATCTATCTGGAATGGCGGATGATCGTCGAACAGATTTTTAAGCGTGGATTTAGCGAGAAGGGCATGAATATGTTCCAAAGCTTTATCGCCCTCTTTCAGTCGTGCGTAAAAATTAATGATCCATGCGCGGCTCCATCCCGTATGCCCGCCACCGTTAGCGAGCCGGTGTGCCAATGTTTTTTTTGCCGCTTCAAATAAAGCAGGTGTTTGTTCATTTATCTGAGTGCCGGGATGAAGTCCGAACAGATGGGATATATGACGATGGCCTGGTTCTGCTTCCTGGTAATCTTCAATCCATTCCTGGATCCCACCGTAATTGTTGATCCGTACAGGAGGCAATTTTGCAAGAGTTTCTTGAAGTCGATCAGCCATATGTTTATCTGTATCCAGTACTTTGGAGGCTGCAATAACGGCCTTGAAAAGTTCCGTTATGATCTGGATATCCATTGTCGACGCATAGGTTATCTGAGTACTTTTTCCGGTCTTTGGATGAATGAAACTGTTTTCAGGAGAATAGGAAGGAGCCGTTACGAGAAATCCGGATTTGTCTGTAATAAGGAAGTCGCTGATAAAATCTGCACTTCCTTTCATCAGGGGGTAGGCTGTTTCAGAAAGAAATTTTTTGTTTTGTGTGAATTGATAATGTTCCCACAGGTGAAGACACATCCACGCACCGGCCAATGGGTAAGTTCCATATTCAATAGCATCATGCAGTGCAGTTTGTCCGAAAGCTGAAGTGGTGTGGTGCATGGTCCATCCTTTTGCTCCATACATGGAAGAGGCAGTTACTTCACCATTTTTTCTGATACGCTCCATGAAATGAATCAGTGGCTGCATGGTTTCCGGAATTGCGGTTACATCCGCCAGCCAGTAATTCATTTGCAGGTTAATGTTGGTATGTAAATCACTCTGCCAGGGTGCATCGAAATCCTTACACCATATTCCCTGCAGGTTTGCCGGAAGCTCTCCTGGTTTCTGCGACGAACCAAGCAAAAGATAACGGCCATACTGAAAATACAGTTCAATCAGTCCCTGGTCTATCGTCCCTTTTTTCACAGCAGCAAGTCTTTCATCTGTTGGCACATTACTATAGTCTATTGCATCTACATGAAAGGATACACGTTGCATTTTGGATGAATGGACCGTTTGATGATTTTTCAGAATATCATTGATTGCAAGAGGTTTTTGAAAAGCCTGCAGACAAATTTTTTGAACGTCCCTGCTATTATTGAAATTCAATTTGTCAGGATCATAGGTTGTTCTTGCATTGATATATAGGATCACTTCTGATGCACCGGCAACATGGATAGTATTGCCGATGGCTGATAATTTGCCCCCGACGTTTTTAACCGTTGCTGCGCCTGCAAATTTCATATTCATTCCTCCAGGTCCCTGTCTGTCGTTTTCCCGATCGTTGATCTGTCCGTTCAGCAGGATCACATTATTTTTTACAGAAACGGTAGCATCCTGTGTTCGCGAAAGTTGAAAACTGCATTCAAGGGTTCCCGGTGTTTGACTTTGAATTACAATTACCAGAAGGTCTGCAGATATGGAAGCAAAAACACGTTGAGTGATCTTCACTCCATTCAGTGTGAATGTGGTTTTGGCAATACCCGTAATTAAATTCAATTCTCTCCTGTAATCCTTTACAGTCCCATCCGCATAATCTATTGTAAGATCCATGAACGTTTGGTATGATCGGACAGTTTTGGGTACAGCCACCATATTTTTGGTAGCCAGTTGATAAGCTTCTTCATTTTTATTTTCCAGCAATAATTCCTGAATGCGCGCAAGTGACGATAGGGATGAAGGGTTATTATCATTATATGGTCGACCGGCCCATAAACTTTCTTCATTGATCTGAATGGTATCATGCTGCGGATTACCAAAAACCATCGCTCCGATCCGGCCATTTCCTACAGGTAATGCTTCGTGCCAGTTCGCTGCTGGTTTCTTGTACCATAATTTCATTTCGTTTGTCTGCCCTGTGGTATCCCTGATACATAATGCAAAAAAGAAAAGGAAGTACAGTGTTTTCATGAAGTTTTATTTGGTCTCTAAACTTACGGAATAATATAGCCAACGAAAATTCAACAGTACCATGAACACGGGAACGTAATAATTAATCTTCATTATTATTTCCTCAATTACCTTTGGCCCCTATGCAATTTGATCGCAAGGAACTGACGAATGAACAACTCACCGGACTGTATAAGTCGATACTTTTTCCACGCCTGATCGAGGAAAAGATGTTATTGTTATTGCGACAAGGACGCATTAGTAAATGGTTTAGTGGTATCGGGCAGGAAGCCATTTCAGCGGGAGTTGTCAGTGCACTCGAAGCCGATGAATGGATCATGCCGTTACATCGTAACCTGGCTGTATTTACAGGACGTGGTATGCCATTGCACAAACTGATCATGCAGTGGCAGGGTGCAAGAGAAGGTTTCAGTAAAGGAAGAGAAAGAAGTTTTCATTTCGGTTCGCGTGAACATCATATCTGTGGAATGATCTCACATCTGGGTCCCCAACTCGCAATCGCTGATGGTGTCATTTTAGGAGCAAAGTTGAAGAAGGAAAACAAAATTGCTGTAGCCTTTACGGGAGAAGGCGGAACCAGCGAAGGTGATTTCCATGAAGCGTTGAATGTTGCTGCCGTATGGGACCTTCCCGTTATATTTCTTATCGAAAATAATGGCTATGCGTTGAGTACACCTGTATCCGAACAATATCGGTGTGAAAGCCTGGTAGAGAAAGCAAGGGGTTATGGGATGGAAGGCGTGCGTGTTGATGGAAACAACCTCCTTTCTGTTTACGACACGTTGAAAGGCATCAGGAAGTATTGCATCGAGAGACAGAAACCCTATCTCGTAGAATGTATGACATTTCGTATGCGCGGTCATGAAGAAGCAAGTGGCACCAAATATGTTCCGAAATATCTGTTCGAATTATGGGAGCAAAAGGACCCGGTCATGAACTTTGAAAAATTTTGTAAAGAAAACAATGTTCTTTCGGAGAGTGAGATTGAAGGGATCCGGACTGAAATGAAAGAAACGATTGAGGCAGAATTGAAGAAGGGATTCAACGCGCCGGAAATCTCAGCTGATACAAATGAAGAGTTGAATGATGTATATGCTTCTGCGAGACGTATAGGTGTTACTGCGTCTGATGTGAACCGGGACGAGCAACAACCCATACGATATATTGATGGCGTTCGGGAAGGGCTGATGCAATCTATGGAGCAACATGAAAATCTCGTCCTGATGGGTCAGGACATTGCGGAATACGGTGGCGCTTTCAAGATCACGGAAGGATTTGTAGAGAAGTTTGGAAAAGAGCGGGTGCGCAACACGCCTTTATGTGAAAGTGCGATTGTCGGTACAGCGTTAGGATTGAGTCTTGAAAATTTTAAGTCGGTAGTAGAAATGCAATTTGCAGATTTTGTGACAGCGGGGTTCAACCAGATCGTAAATAATCTGGCAAAGATCCATTACCGGTGGGGGCAATCGGCCGATGTGGTGATACGAATGCCGACAGGTGGTGGAGTAGGCGCCGGACCTTTTCACAGTCAGAGTAACGAAGCGTGGTTTGTTCATACTCCGGGTTTGAAGGTTGTGTATCCTGCTACCGCAGAAGATGCAAAAGGATTAATGATCGCGGCTATCAACGATCCAAACCCGGTACTCTTCTTCGAACATAAGGCTTTGTATAGAAGTATATCAGGAATAGTTCCTGCGGCTTATTACGAAATTGAAATCGGGAAAGCAAAAGTCGTACGGGAAGGCGAGGATGTCACGGTGATCACATACGGTAGCGGCGTTCATTGGGCATTGGCATTTGCTGATGAAAATTCTGAAATTTCTATCACGATCCTGGATCTGCGAACTTTACTTCCACTCGATTACGAGGCAATCCGGCAAAGTGTACGGCACACCGGGAAAGTACTGGTGTTGCACGAAGACACGCTTACCGGTGGCATCGGAGGGGAAATTGCAGCCTGGATTGCAGAAAATTGTTTTGAATGCCTGGATGCGCCGGTGATGCGATGTGCGTCTTTGGATACGCCGGTACCTTTCAGTCTACCCCTCGAAAAAAATTTCATGGCCAGTGCGAGGCTGGAAGAAAGCATTAGCAGGTTGATGGAGTATTGAAAAATTAATTATTAGCAATTAAGAATTAACAATAACCATAGGATCAATTACTATTCGCATTGAATACTCTCACAAAATTTCCACCGAGGATTTTTCTCACTTCTTTTTTTGAATAGCCTCTGTCGCGGAGTGCTTTTGTAATGATGGGCATGCTGGAAACATCATCCAATCCCTGTGGAGCAGATTCAATCCCGTCAAAATCAGAGCCAAGTCCAACGTTGTTGACGCTGGTCAGTTTAACGATGTAGTCAATATGATCAAGCAGCATAGAAAGTGGCGGGCGTAATTGTTGTGAGGCCGGATATTTTTTTGCGATCCAGTCATTGATTTCATAATCTGCCCACTTTAGATTTTTGAGTGAATCTGTTTCTGTATGATGGGTTGAAAGAAAATCAGCCAGCCTTCGCTGGTAAGTGCTATCAATAAAGCCGGAATAAAAATTTACAAATATTACTCCGCCGTTTTTGCCTATCGCACGGATCTGGTTATCCTTCAGAGTGCGAAAATGCGGACACAGCGTGTAAGCATCACTGTGGGAAGCAATCACCGGCTTTGTGCTTATGCTGATGGCATCTGCAAAAGTCTGTTCGCCAACATGGCTGAGATCTACCATCATTCCAAGTTCATTCATTCTTCGTACCACACTTCTACCGAAATCGTTCAGACCATTTGCTGTATTAGGAACAGTATGCAGTGCTTCATCTTTGCCGGAACTTGCCCATGATGTTGAATTATTCCAGGTGAGCGTCAAGTAACGGGCACCACGTTTGTACAAGGCCTCCAGGTTAGCGAGATCATCCTCGATCATATGTCCGCCTTCGACACCCATCATTGCCCCGATCTTTTTAGATCTTATTGCCTGCTGAAATTCCGCAGGGGTGGTAACCAGCATCATTTTTTCAGGATTACGATTTACTATGGCATATAACGAATCGATCTCCCGGTTTGCATAAGCGAAAGCACTTCCCTTCCCATAACGTTCATCGCAAAAAATTGAAAATACCTGCACATCAATCCCGCCCTTTCGGAATCTTGCGATATCAGAATGTGCTTTGCCGGTAAGATCGTTCTCAATATTCAAGCCTTGCAGCGTAACAGTAGACAAAACGTCATTATGCGTGTCGACGACCACTGCTTTTTCATGCAGTTTTATATAAGATTGTGACAACAGCATGAAAGGCATGAAAATAACAGCGACAGTAAATAAAAATTTTACCCTCATAAGTTTGCTATCAAAGGAATTATTGTTTTATGAATTCATAGGGGGTGAACTCAATGAAATCCGCTACATAAACTGTCAGAGATTTTATTCGAGTTGCATCTCCTGAAAACGAAAGCACTTTCTTCCCGAATTCCGGATCACTGTAAGTGCAAAAAAACCGATTGTTGCCAAGGGGCTGTAAAATCCCTTCAAGATTCGGATGATGTTCGAATGTGAGTCGGAGGGCATCTCCCGCCGTTGTAATTTGCAGGTTGCCGTAAGCCTCATTTCTGTACCGTCCGGTATATGAATCCAGTGATAAAGCAGGTTTATTTTTCATTGCTACCGTATCAGCTTTCATCTTCCACGTTTTCTTTTCATTGTTGATCTGTTGACGGCTGTTCATCAAATAAAAGTTGCTGTAATTACGGTATGGAAGATTCAGGTATGCATCGATGATCTCCCATTTCAAAGCTTCATAGAATCCATTCTGGTCGGTGTTCGTTAACACGATAATCCCTAACTTTTCTTCCGGTATCAATGTAACGCTCGTTACAAATCCATTTACCCCACCGGTATGAGAAACAATTTTTCTTCCGCTATATTCTTCGAGAAACCAACCAAGACCATAAAGAGAAAAATGTGATTTATTGAATGGATGTCCGCCATTGCCAAGTATGGAATAAGGTGTTTTCGTCATCGCCAGCGCCGAAGCAGGTATGATTTCTTTGCCATTCATTCGACCATTTTCCAATTGCATCAAAACCCATTTTGCCATATCCGCAGCAGATGAACTGACACTTCCTGCCGGAGCCAGGTTATCTATGCGGCAATAAGGAATGCTCACGAGCTTTTTTTCATGATCGAGGGTATGCGGTACTGCTTTATTTGTTGCATTCGGAAGCTCCGCAGACAAAGCAAGCGTTCTTGTCATTCCAAGTGGTATAAATAACGAATCTTTTAAAAATAGTGACCACGGTTTTCCGGTGACGCGTGGAATAATTTCACCCGCTGCTAGAAACGCTGCATTGGTATATCCCCACTTGCTACGAAAACCATAGACTGGCGTAAGCTTACCAAATTTTTCCAATACCTCTTTCGAGGTGAGCGCAGAGGTCCAATACATAAAGTCACCCTGAAAAGTTTCCATTCCGATCCGGTGACTCAATAGATCAGCAATCTGCAATTCTTTCGTTACCCATGGATCGCGCAATTTGAAATCAGGTAGCCATTTTACAACTTTATCATCCAGCGATAATTTCTTTCTAACGTGTAATAGGGCGATAGCGGTGGCAGTCATTGCCTTCGTATTTGATCCGATCATGAATAGCGTGTTCTCATCTACCGGATCGTTCTTTCCTACTTCTTTTACACCATATCCTTTGGATAAAACGATTTGTCCGTCTTTTACAATGGCTACGGAAACACCGGGCAGTTCCCAGGCTTGCAACGCCCGGTTTATATAGGATTCGAGACTGTCGCGCACAAATGCGGGTGGCGCTATCTGACCTCTCGTAATACCAGCAATAAGAAGAAGCAGGGGAAATATGGAAATAGATTTCATGTTATTTGGGCTTATAAAAGTTTTAAAATTTTTCGGTGCGCGCGTTAATCATTTATAGCCTGATAGACCAGAACTTTGAATTTATCGGGCAAGGTGCGCAGGGTCGTGGGAAAGATTTGCCGGTAAAGCAAGGCAACGATTTTTTCTTTGGGGTCAACCCAGTACGTTGTTGCAAACATTCCACCCCATTCAAAAACACCTTCTGGTGTAGGTAACATGGCGCTACCTTTTTCAGTGGTCAAACCAAAACCCAGTCCGAATTTATTCAGACCTCGACTGATGTCTCCAATCTGATTGGTGGTCATCATGCGAACGGTGTTCCGGGATAACAGACGTTTGCCATTCAGCTGGCCGCCATTCAGTAGCATCTGTAAGAAAAGCGCATAATCATAAACGGTAGAGGAGAGTCCGCCGCCACCGGAAAAATAAGTTCCATTGAATTTTGGGTAATCTCGGTGTAAAATTCCGTTCAACTGATAGGCATCGCGCATGACAACCGCTTTATGGCTGGCCGTATCTTCGGAATACAACATCGTTAGTCTCCCTTTTTTATTTTCAGGCAGATAAAAATAAGTATCATTCA
>DATLDA010000411.1:0-4786 GCA_035526135.1 Flavitalea sp. | reverse complement strand
AGCAGCCTTTTATATTCTTCAACAACCTTCTTATGAATGCACGGGCAATTTCTTTACCGATGAAGAAATACTAATAAAAAACGGTATAACAGATTTTAGCTCCTATGCAGTAAATCCGGGACAAAAACTGATGATGGATTTCTTCGTGTGAACAAATTAAAAATGCAAAATGAAAAGTGCAAAAGCATCACTTTTTTAATTTTTAATTTTTTAATTCCTCCTCAGTTCGCTTACATTATCCATCACATAAATCCCCCGTCCATAAGTTGCAATCACCAGGTTAAGATCCCTTGGATGAATAAATAGATCCTGCACTGATATCGCAGCAGGCAAATTATTATTAAGCGGCACCCAGTGGATTCCCTTGTCACGGCTAAAATAAATTCCTAAATCTGTTCCGCAGTACAGGAGCAGCGAATTGACAGGATCTTCCCGCATAACATTTACAGGTGCTGCGGGAATATTTCCTGAAATGGAAGTCCATGTACGGCCACGATTTACAGAAAGGAATATATACGGGCTGTTATTATCCTCACGCCTGTCACTTAATGTCAGATACACAACTGAAGGATTATACTTTGAGGCAACGACTCGCGAGACATGCGAATTTACGGGTAGGCCGGTTGTTATT
Source organism: Flavitalea sp. (assembly GCA_035526135.1). Classification (GTDB taxonomy): domain Bacteria; phylum Bacteroidota; class Bacteroidia; order Chitinophagales; family Chitinophagaceae; genus Flavitalea. The sequence goes on along the minus strand of DATLDA010000411.1, from coordinate 4,155 downwards.
TCAATCCATGAGCCGCCATCGTTTTCGGTTACCCACACTCTGCCATCATCTGTGCCTGCATACAACAATCCTTTTTCCAGCGGCGATTCATCAAGCGCAGTGATCGCCTGGTGATTGATGGCATAAGGCGTTTTCCCCATTTTCTTGCGGTTATTATTAGTCAAGTCATTGCTGATCCGTTTCCACGTTGCTCCACTATCTGTGCTTTTGAAAACATATTGCATACCATGATAGATTGTTAAATGGTCATGAGGTGATATTAATGTATACGCCATCCATTCACCGCGGTGTAGTTCTTCATCATCAGCTTTTTTCGGAGCAATATTTTTTGTTCGGAGGGAATCCACTATTGCATAATTGTACCGCAGCAGACGTCCGTAAAAACTCGAAGCATACACGAGATCAGGATTTGCCGGATCAACTGCAATGATTGTCCCTTCTCCCCCTAATGACCTTTCCCAACGGGTGACTGTAGTATCAATTTTGCCAAATGTATTTTTTATACTTCCTCTGAAACTTCCTTCATCCTGTACTGACCCATATACGTTATAAGGCGTTCGCATATCATAAGTAACATTGTAAAATTGCGTTGTCGGAATGTTCCTGTAAAAATTGCGCCATTTCTTTCCACCATTATAAGTTACGGCAACACCTCCGTCATCACCATTGATGATGTAAGCCGGATCTGTTGGGTCGATCCATAGTCCATGATTATCTCCATGCAGGTAATCACTCTGCTTATCTTCCGGCCTGAATGTTTTCCAGGTTTTACCACCGTTGGTTGAACGTGCCATACCTAACCCCAATATATAAACGATCTTAGAATTGGTAGGGTCCACACGTATTTGACCCATCACCCAGCCATACGTTCCGCAGAACCGTTCCATGAAATCATTATTCTCACTCATCTTTTCCCATTTTTCACCCTTATTACTGCTTCTGTAAACTTCCACCCCCTTTACAACCAATTCACGTGTTCTCCCATAAGGATCTAACTCTCCAACCCGGGGTGCTCTTTTGGTTTCATGGTTATCGACAAATGCATAAAGCACCTCCGGTTTATTTTGTGCAATTGCCAGCCCGATGCGTCCCGTATATTTTGTATCCGGTAGTCCTTTGTTGAGTATGCTCCACGATTCACCGCCATTAATTGATTTATAAATGTAATCGCCGTCTTCCGGTACAGGATCACTCCATCGTTTGCGAATACGATTCCATAGTGAGGCATACAAAATTTCGGGATTGGATGGATCCATGATCAAATCAATACATCCGGTTTTTTCATCCTTGTACAATATCTTCTGCCATGTTTTTCCACCATTTGTTGTTTTATATACTCCCCTCTCTGTATTATAGCTCCATTCGTTGCCACCTGCGGCGACATAGACAACATCAGGATTCTTTGGATGAATCACTATCCGTGCTATAGTGCCGGTATTTTCCAATCCTTTCCATTGCCAGGTTTCTCCTGCATCGGTAGATTGATAGATTCCTGTTCCGGGCAACGATGCACGAAAGATATTCGCCTCTCCCGTTCCCGCATAAAGCACAGAAACGTTGGATGATGCAATAGCCAGTGTTCCCAGTGACTGTGTGGATTGTTTGTCAAATACGGGTTTCCAATGATTTCCGGAATCAATCGTTTTCCAGAGGCCGCCTGTGGCAAACGCCGCATACATCACACTTTTATTTCCGGGTATGCCCCACACATCGGTACAGCGTCCGCTTATGTTATCCGGCCCCACATTTCTCCATTGAAGTTGTTGATAAGGGCTTGCGGATATTAATTGTTCATGTTTTTGAAATGAAGCAATCCTGGCGGTACCTGTTGTCGGCCTTTGATTCGAAGCTGGTGTTTGTGAATAAGAATAAAAAGAGGAGAATAAAATAAAAAAAAGAAATTTCATAATCAATAGTTACAGATGAAAAACAGACAACAGATTCAGTTTCGGAATTAAAACGGAAAAAATTACGGACCTCATTTTGTATCTGCCAGTTCCTTTACTTCATCTCCACCCGTCTCCATTCTCTCTGGTCTCATCTGAGGAAATAACAACACATCCTGAATAGAAGGTTGGTTGGTGAGCAACATACACAACCTGTCAATGCCAAATCCTATTCCTGATGTCGGTGGCATGCCGTATTCCAGAGCGCGAAGGAAATCATGATCAATGTACATAGCCTCATCATCACCCCGTTCCATCAACTTTACCTGTTCTTCAAAGCGGTGTCGCTGATCAATGGGATCATTCAATTCAGTATAAGCGTTCGCAATCTCTTTGCCGTTTATAATCAGTTCGAAGCGCTCCACCAGCCCCGGTTTGGATCGATGTTTTTTTGTGAGCGGGCTCATTTCTACCGGGTAGTCAATAATAAAAGTTGGTTGAATAAAATGTTTTTCACACACCTCACTGAAAATTTCATCCACAAGTTTTCCTTTACCCATTGTTTTATCTGTATGAATCGACAGTTTCCCGCACACTTCACGAAGGCCTGCTTCGTCCAACCCGGATATTTCGAAACCCGAATATTCGCGGATCGCGTCAAACATCGTTACACGCCGGTAGGGTGCTTTAAAATCAATTGATTTTCCACCTGCCTCTACTAGAGTTCCGCCGTTTGTGGCGATGGCCACGGCCTCGAGCATTTGTTCTGTGGTTTCCATCATCCATATGTAATCTTTGTAAGCAACATAGAATTCCAATACCGTGAATTCAGGATTATGCGTACGGTCCATTCCTTCATTACGAAAATTCCGGCTGAATTCATACACCCAATCGAACCCGCCCACAATCAATCGTTTCAGGAACAACTCATTTGCAATGCGAAGGAATAACGGCATGTCCAATGCATTATGGTGTGTCATGAATGGTTTCGCTGCAGCACCGCCCGGAATATTTTGCAACACGGGCGTATCTACTTCCAACGCACCGCGCTCGTTCAGAAATGCGCGGATCGCATTGATCATTTTAGTTCTCTTTATAAAATTGTCCTTTACTTCAGGATTGATGATAAGGTCAGCATAACGTTGTCGATATTTGAATTCAGCATCTGTTACGACATCAAACATTTCACCTTCCTTTTCTTTTACAATCGGCAGCGGCTTCAAAGATTTTGTAAGGAAGGTCATCGTGCTAACGTGAACGGAAGTTTCACCGGTCTTCGTCGTAAACACGTACCCTTTTACACCTACTATATCGCCAATATCTGTTAAATGTTTCCATACTTTATCGTACAAATTTTTATCATCACCCGGGCAGATCTCATCACGCTTAATGTATAACTGTATCTTTCCGCTGCTATCCTGCAATACGGCAAAGGAAGCTTTTCCCATATCACGTATGCTCATGATCCGGCCGGCGAGACAGACATCGGTAAATGCTGCCTTGTTTTCTTCTCCTCTATAAGTTGATTTCACCAGGGCGGCTGTTGTATTGACGGGATATAGTGGAGCCGGATACGGGTCGATCCCCATTTGCTGCAGTTCTTTCAGTTTTTCTCTACGGATCTGTTCTTGTTCTGATAAATGCATTTGTTAAAAATTAGACAGGCAAAAATAGTTGATTTAACCCTGCGACCTTGTGCCAGTCTATTTTGGTAAAGGATTTGCGTATTGTAACAATTAAATAATGACAAACATGAGAAATCTATTACTCGCTCTTTCCATTTTTTCTTTCGTATCCTGTGATACGCTCTCATCTCTTCCGGGAATTAAAGGCCCTGTGACCGAATCTGAAGCCGGAGAAGGGATCAGGCAGGCGCTGTCTCAGGGAGTAAATACCGCAATATTTCAACTGAATAAGGAAAATGGATTTTTTGGTAACAATGCGTATAAGTTATTGCTTCCACCAGACGCAACGAGAATTGAAAGTGTTTTACGCAATATCGGAATGGGCAAACAAGTGGACAAAGCAATCCTGCAGATCAACCGGGCAGCAGAAGACGCTGTCGGTTATGCCAAACCGATTTTTGTAAATGCCATCACTGAAATGTCAATCTCAGATGCTTTGCAGATCATACGCGGCGGTAGCGATGCGGCTACAAATTACTTCAGACAAAAGACGCGTGAGCAATTGATTCAGGCCTTCACTCCATCCATTCGTCAATCTTTAGACCGTCTGGAAGCTACCCGGTATTATGGCGATATTGTAAGAA
>DATLDA010000409.1:0-5265 GCA_035526135.1 Flavitalea sp. | reverse complement strand
AAATCAGGGAGAGCGGATCGGAATCATTGGAAGGAACGGTGCCGGCAAAAGTACCCTGCTGAAAATATTAAGCCGCATTACAGAACCGACGACCGGCCGTATCGTATTGAATGGTCGGGTAGCGAGCCTGCTGGAAGTAGGCACCGGCTTTCATCCGGAACTGACCGGCAGGGAAAATATTTTTCTGAACGGTGCGATCCTCGGAATGAGCCGTGCTGAAATTAAAAGCAAATTCGATGAGATCGTTGCCTTTGCCGAAGTAGAAAGATTTCTGGATACGCCGGTAAAAAGATACAGCAGCGGAATGTATGTACGACTTGCATTTGCAGTGGCCGCTCATCTGGAACCCGAAATTCTTATTGTGGATGAAGTGCTTGCCGTGGGTGATGCGCAGTTCCAAAAAAAATGCCTTGGGAAAATGGAAGAAGTGAGAAAGAATGAAGGCCGCACCGTATTATTCGTGAGTCACCAGATGGATGCAGTGGAAGCTCTGACGAATCGTGCGATTTATTTAAAAAATGGCGCCGTCGTAAATTCAGGCCCTACAAAAAGAATTGTTCATGAGTATCTCCACGATTTTGATGGTTCTTACGAACTGAAAGACTATAAGAAAAGATCTGGCGATGGGAAGGCAAGAGTGGTAAAGATGGAGATACATAAAAAAGGAAAAAAAATCTCAGCGCTGCGCCAGGGAGAATCCTTTGATGTCGTGGTCGGAATCCAATGTGAATCTTCTCCTCTCAAAATGGATATCAGTTTTGTATTGGAGAATATCAAGGAGCAGGCTATTTTTTGTACGCAATACTCAGACAAAAATCCGCCGCTCGAAGCGGATGGATATTTTGAGTGCATGATACCTATTCAACTCCCGCACTTCCGGCAGGGTGATTTTCTTTTTTCAATGGCGCTGTTCAGACCTGATAAAACTGAGTTTTATGATGTGGTACTGCATTTTCCGCTGGTGAATATTGAAGGTATTGATGACAAAATGGAATTTCCGGCTGATGGCAGATGGGGCGACCTCTTTTTCCCAATTAAATGGGCAATCAATCAGTAGCATGATAAAACGGATTAAAAACTTTTTGCGGGTAAAGAATGCACAACTGAATCAGGTTAAGGAAGTATATAATTATATCAATAGTAGTTCGAAAAGCCCTAAAATAAATATTGGACAGCTTCAGGCCCGTCTGAATAATGAAAGAAATTCTATCAATGATTTGTCGGAAGTTGAGTTTCAGGTTTTTTCTCAATGGGGTGACGACGGAATTATCCAGTACCTGGTGAATAAGATTGATATACCAAACAAGACGTTCATCGAATTCGGCGTGGAAGACTATACCGAATCCAATACAAGATTTCTGTTGATTAATAATAACTGGACCGGCTATGTACTGGATGGTTCGCCGGAAAATGCGGAGTATATAAAAAATGATTCTGTTTCCTGGCGGTATGAATTGCACAGCGCAGGCGCTTTCATCACAAGAGAAAATATCAATGAGCTGATCGGAAAAGTAAATTTCGAAAAAGAAGTCGGCCTGCTTAGCATTGATATCGATGGAAACGATTACTGGGTGTGGAAGGAGATAAATGGCATTAATCCGGTGATCGTAATAGCTGAATACAACAGCGTATTTGGCAAGAATACAAAGTGGACAGTGCCGTATGATGCATCTTTCGTAAGAAGAGACAAACACGTTTCCAATTTATATTACGGCGCTTCCCTGGATGCTTTTATAGCGCTGGGCAAAGAAAAGGGGTACCACTTTATCGGCTGCAACAGCAAAGGCAACAATGCATATTTTATACGCAAGGACAAAATCGGGAATTTTAAAATCAGGACAGCAGATGACGGATATGTTCTCTCAAATTTCAGAGAAGCGCATATGAATGGAAAATGGATCAACGGAACTGACCGCATCAAGACGATTGAAGGGATGGAAGTTTATGATCTCGCGCAGGGAGGCATTGTAAAAATTGAAGCTGCAAAAGTTCGTTACAAATAACGCATGCCTGCTATTTTAATTCTGGGCTCGGAAGGTTTCATCGGCAGTAACCTGGTGAAACATTTTCAAACGACAGAATTTACGGTAACTGGTTGCGACCTATATGAAACTTCGCGGGAGCAGAATTATCGTTATTACAAAGTATCCCGCCTTTCGCCCGGATGGGAAGAAATTTTCTCCGGCCGGCATTTTGATTTTTGTATCAATGCGGCAGGCAGCGGCAATGTTCCGTACTCCATGAGCCATCCGCTGGCGGATTTTGAAGCCAACACACTTGATGTGATCCGTGTGCTCGATGCAATTCGACAATTCGATCCCGGTTGCCGGTATGTGCATCTTTCCAGTGCTGCGGTATATGGAAATCCCATACAACTTCCGGTGAACGAATCGGCATCTACAACGCCTTTATCTCCCTATGGTTTTCACAAATTGATGTCGGAGTTTGTATGCCGGGAATATTATCAGGTGTTTGATATCCGCTCAGTGATTATACGTCCTTTTTCTGTTTACGGAGAAGGATTGCGCAAACAATTGTTTTGGGATATCTGCAATAAATTAAAAAATGAAGAGAATATAAAACTTTTTGGTACCGGAAAAGAATCACGTGATTTTCTGCATGTGCGCGACCTTGCGCTGTTGATCCAAAGAATAATGGAGCAATTGGATTTTTCCTGTAACGTGATCAATGCGGGATCAGGAACTGAAAGCACACTGCAAGTTGTCGCAGACGTTATGCAAAGAACTTTCAAAGGCAAAAAAAAGATTTCGTTTTCCGGGGAAGTACGAAAGGGTGACCCGGTCAATTGGCGTGCCGATACAAGCATTTATAAAAAATTAGGGTTTACTCCATCTATCACGCTGGAAGATGGCATTCCCGTCTATGTCAACTGGTTCGATTCGATCTGATTATGCAGGAACTGCCCGTTTTTGTTTTTATTTTCAGCGATTGCACCGGCGGTGTTGCAAGTTTTAACAGGAACCTGATCAATCATACTTCACTTTCTTCAGCCTGCAAGGTAAAAGTGATATTGATAAAACCGGAAGAAGATAAAAGGACACCTTTTACAGACAAAATGCGTGGAGAGGTAATTCATTTCAACTTTTCTTCACTCGAGAACCAGTTTCATGTTTTGCATCGGCTATATGCACTCATCGGAAATGAAAATGGCTGCATAATTACTGACAATGCACTTGTATTGAATGCTGTTTCCCTGTTTGGAAAAACCAAAAGGCTCATCTACCTCGTTCACGATTATTTTTATGTCAATGCCGCGTTGTCATTTGCGAATCTGATCGATGCAGCTGTCGCACATTCCACTTTTTTCCGCGATGTATTACTTGCAGCAGCTGTTACAGAATATCAAACGAAAGCATTTTTTCTTCCATATGGTGTTGAATTGCCCTCCGTCGCCTGGCAAAAACAGCGCGCAGGCGAAACGCTTAGGTTGATCTTCCTGGGGAGGCTCGTAGAAGAAAAAGGCGTTTTATTATTGAAACAGATCGATGAAAATCTAAGGGCTACCGGCACACAAGCCGAGTGGACAATCATGGGCACCGGACCGTTGCTTGCGCAGCTGAAGGAAAGCTGGTCAAATACTGATGCGGTAAAATTTGTTCAGGCAAAGGATGGTGCCGAGGTCTATAAAACGCTGGAGGAACACGATGTTCTGGTATTCCCTTCACAATTTGAAGGAACACCGGTTTCCATTATGGAAGCGATCTCACGCGGAGTGGTGCCCGTCGTATCCGATCTTCCGGGAGGCACGAGAGATATGGTAACTGACGGGATTGGTTTTCTATGCGGTACGCGTAACGTGGAAGAGTATGCGAATGCAATTCGTATCCTCGATCAGAACCGTCAGGAATTGCATCTGTTGCAACAGGGCTGTCTGAGAAAAGCACGGGAGTCGTATGATATCCGCAAAGCATCCGATGCTTATTTTACTTTTTTCTTTAACCAGATGAAGACTCCGCTTAAAACAAATAATGGATCACCGATTCATCTTTCGCGACTCGATAGCAGGTATCTTCCAAACAGTTTCGTTCGTGCATTCCGGAAAGCAAAACAAAAGATCGGATGGTGATCGGTCAGCAACCACTGGTCAGTGTATTAATGACTGCCTGGAACCGTGAAAAATATATCGGGCAGGCGATTGAGAGTGTGCTGGCTTCCACATGCCGTGATTTTGAGCTGATCATCGTTGATGATTGTTCGACAGATAAGACGCTTGCCATCGCACAATCGTATGCGAAAAAGGATCATCGCATACAAGTTCATAGTAACGGGAAAAATCTCGGAGATTATCCTAACCGGAATCGTGCGGCCACCCTCGCTACCGGAAAATACCTGAAGTACGTAGATGCCGATGACACCATCTATCCATGGGGACTACAACTGATGACTGAGATGATGGAAAAAAATACGGAAGCAGGATGGGGGCTTTGTTCGTTAATTCAAATTGTTGAGCGACCATATCCATTTGTACTATCACCCAAACAGGCTTACGAACATCATTACTTTGGCCCTGGATTATTTCACAAGGCTCCTTTATCAGCAATTATCAAAAGAGATGTTTTTGTACAATCAGGTGGTTTTTCTCCATTGAGAATGACAAGTGACTTTGAAATGTGGCATCGCCTCGCTCTCGCATTTCCGGTTCTTTTAATGCCCGATGGAATGGTCTGGTACCGTGAACACAGTGAGCAGGAGGTTAAGTCTAAAAAACTATTTTCTCTTCAATATGAATCTATAATGCTGCAATATTTACAGGATAGTAGATGTCCGCTTTCAAGAGAGCAAATTATAAGAATTAAACGCGGACGAAAAAATGAATTATTAAAATTTATGATGTATGATCTTTTAAAATTCCGCTTTACAGAATTCTCGCATAATTTGAAGACTTGGTTTTTTAAACCGGATGGGAAATTACAGTCGAATAGCGCATAGTAGAATGCTTCAGGAATTATATACATCAATAAAAAGAAATAATAGTAATAATGCGTTTTGTATTAATGGTGATTTTTGTACTTATGAAAAATTATTAGAACTAATCGGCGGAATTTCTTCGGCAATTGTAAAATATGGTGGCAGTACATCAAAGAAAATCGGAATCGTAGCTACGAATACTATAGAAACTTACGCTTCAATTCTGGCTGTATGGTTTAACGGTTATGCGTACATTCCAATAGATGGTAATAATCCGCCCAAGAGAAACAGTTTAATATGCAATGAAGCTCAAATTGATTTGGTTTTAACTTCGGA
>DATLDA010000408.1:0-14749 GCA_035526135.1 Flavitalea sp. | reverse complement strand
TTGTCGTCCCAATTCCTGACCACCACGAACATGTGCCACCGCATAAATAAAGCCTCTGTTGAGGAGACTCAATATGTTGCTGTTGAAAGAAGGAAATATATTGATGCCATAACTTCCGTATGCGTACAGAAGCAAGGGGTTCATTCCGTTTTTCACTATTCCTTTTTTATATACCAGTGACACCGGAACTTTCGCACCATCACGTGCAGTTGCCCAAACTCGCTCAGAGCGATAATCTTCTTTATTAAATCCACCGAGTACCTCGGTTTGCTTCATGAGTTTTTTCTCCTTTGTTTCCATATTATAATCATAAATGGAGTTAGGGGTCGTCATGGAGGTATAGGAAAAGCGAAGTGTATCCGTATCAAAATCCGGGTTCACATTTACATTGGCAGTAAACACCTGCTCCTCCGAAGGAATATAGTGATCCACTTTTTTTTGAAGATCGAGCACACGGATCTGGCTTAACGCATCTTTGATCTCTGTCAGAACCAGATGTTTTGAAAATACTGTCATACCATTTATATAGACTGAGTCACGTTGTGGAATTATTTCTTTCCAATTCTCCCTGGCAGTTTTGTTTTCCGGCGTTTCCATGATGCGGAAATTAGGTGCCTTCCAGTCTGTTCGGATGTAAAATTTATTGTTATAATGTTCTACCATGTATTGCAATCCTTCTTCGCGTGGTTGGAAAACTGAAAAATTTGCTGTGGGCGTTGATGCATTCAGCAGTCTGTATTCGGTAGATAATTCATTCATATCAGAAACAAGTACCACATATTTGTCTGACTTACTTCTGTACAACCCAAGCGAATACCGATTATCTTTTTCTTCGTATACCAATACATCATTCCCAATATCACTACCCAGTACGTGACGCCATACCTGAAATCCAAGCAAAGTGGTGAGGTCTTTACGGATGTAAAAGAAAGTTCTGTTATCTGCGGCCCATGCGATTGCCCAGCCTTCTGCATTCGGAATTGTTTCAGGATAGTAAACACCGGTTGAAAGATTTTTGAACCGAATACCGTACAATCTTCGGCTGACCGTGTCAGTGGCAAAAGCAAGTATCTTATTATCATCAGAAACGGTTCTTCCGGCGACCGCATAATAGGGAAATCCTTGCGCCAGTAAATTCTGATCAAGGAGAACTTCTTCCGGTGCCAACAGGCTTTCTTTTTTCCTCGCATATACCGGATATTGTTTTCCCTCTTCGTACCGGCTGTAATACCAATATCCATTGTCCTTATAAGGAAGTGTTTCATCGTTTTCTTTTATTCTTCCTTTCATTTCCATAAACAATTGCTCCTGGAATACTTTTGTAGACGCCATCATAGTATCCAGGTAAGCGTTCTCTGCTTTAAGATAATCGAGCACTTTCGGATCACTTCGCTGATTTAGCCAATAGTATTCGTCTGTCCGCTTATCATTGTGCAGGGAAAATTCCTTTACTACTTTTCCGGGTTTTGGCGGGGTCACATTTTCAGGCCAATGCGTCGCAGAACCAGTGATATGTGCGTTATTTGAACACGAGGACAAAAGCGATGCAATAAATCCGATCATCAGATATTTCATGTTAAATGGGATATTCAGTTAGTTTTAATTCACCAGAAAGGAAGTTACAACAGCGAATGATATATAGAAGAAGGAAGCCTTTTCGACTGCTGACCTGTGATTGCTGACAACCTATTTCTTGTATTTATCATTCGGCTTCATACCCTGTGCGCAACTGGCAACAATTTTCTTTATCCGGTCATTTCGTGTTTCTTCCCGCTTTGCAGTCGTAACCAGCTCCACATAATCCTTTTTGTACCCGTATGAAAGGTTTTCAAAAAACGTGAAGGCAGCTTTATTTTTTTTAAGTTCCTTCAATAATTCAGCGGGTACTTCTACCACTTTGTTCTTAACCTCCCGCTTGAATCCCTTTCGGTTCACTTCCATCGATTCGCGTATATATCCGGAAATTAATTGATCTTCCAATTCGGAAATGTCTGTGTATTTTATAGAACGGCTGAATTCATTATCTACACAATGGTTGAATAACTTTCTTTCATCCTTCATGGCACATCCGTTGAAGAAAGTTAGCTTTACATGTTGCTTGAATGCACCGTACCCGCAAACCATTCCTTCATAGTAATAGTGAGGACCCCATTTCCAATCTTCCTGAATAGCAGGATCAGTGTCCAAAATAATTTTCCTCAATTTCCCGCAGATGGCTTTTGAGAAAGCAGGCATTTCGTCAATGTATTTCGTTATTTCAACTTTCGCATCGGGATGAAAGGTGGCCATCGTTATAAATTGAAAAGTAAAAATTAAAAATTAAACAAAGTAGTAATCGTAATACTCACTCATTATTAATTACTAATTACTAATTTCTTTCAATAATTCCTGCAAATCGAGCGGCAATGTGTGCATCAACAAGTTTCCTTTCGCATCAACCGGCCACTCATCGCGGGGGCGGTCCCAATATAATTCCACCCCGTTTCGATCAGGATCGTCAAGATATAAAGCTTGCGACACGCCATGATCGGACGCACCTGTGAGTGGGTATTTCATTTCCATCAATCGTGCCAATACAATTGCCAGATCTTTCCGTGTCGGGTACAGGATTGCCGTGTGGAATAACCCGCATTGTCGTTCGTCAGCTGGTAACGCATCTTTACTATACCAGGTATTGAGACCGATATGATGATGATATCCTCCTGCAGAAAGAAAAACTGCACTCGTACCATAATATTGCATCACTGTAAATCCCAGGATATCTCGATAAAAACCCAGCGCTTTATCAATATTCGAAACTTTCAGGTGTATATGGCCGATGCAAGTTGCGGCGGGGATCTTGTAGGACATGGTGATTGGTTTAGTAGTGAAAATCGGGCATTCAGCAGTCAGCTGTTCCACGCTTAATAAATGCCACGAACAAATCGTGAGAAAGACTGATACAAAAACCACCAGGTTATTAATCCTAATTATTGCTGTCGGATATAGCTGACTGCTGACCGCTGATAGCCGACTGCTATTTATCCACCGTCAATCCCGCTCTTAAGTATTCGCCGTTCAGGCGGGCTATGTTGTTGATTGATATTTCTTTGGGACAAACTGCTTCACAAGCCCCGGTATTTGTACAGGCACCAAAACCTTCTTTATCCATTTGCGCTACCATATTTAAGACGCGGCTCTTCCGCTCAGGATTTCCCTGAGGCAACAGTGCGAGATGAGAAACCTTTGCGGATACAAACAACATTGCCGAGCTGTTTTTACAGGCAGCAACACAGGCACCACAGCTGATACAAGCCGCTGCGGCAAATGAAGCATCAGCATTGTCTTTATCTACAGCAACTGCATTTGCATCCACTGCATTTCCTGTATTCACAGAAATATAACCTCCGGCCTGAATGATGCGGTCGAAAGCTGAACGATCCACCATAAGATCCTTAATAACAGGAAATGCTTTTGACCTCCACGGTTCCACCACAATAGTATCATTGTCTTTGAAAGCACGCATATGCAATTGGCAAACGGTAGTAGCATGCCAGGGACCGTGTGGCCGACCGTTTATATACATAGAGCAGGATCCGCAAATGCCTTCCCTGCAATCATGATCAAAAGCAATGGGGTCTTTTCCTTCGCTGATCAATCGTTCATTGAGTACATCAACCATTTCAAGGAACGACATTTCCGAGGAGATATCTGCAACTTCGTAAGTCTCGAAACTTCCCGCAGCTTTCTTATTGGGTTGTCTCCACACTTTCAAAGTAAGCTTCATGGTATAATGGTCCATCTATTGTTTTTTTGTGTGAGGCGGTTCTTTTTCAAAATCATTTATAAATCCGTTGCGTGGGTTTCGCCACTTCGAACTTCAAGTCCTCCTTATGCAATTGCCATTCGTGCTCCTGACGGAATTCCCACGCAGCGACATAAGTAAACTGTTCATCATCTCTTTTTGCTTCACCATCTTCTGTTTGCATTTCTTCCCTGAAATGGCCACCGCAACTTTCATTGCGATGCAACGCATCCCTGCACATCAATTCTCCCAGTTCAATAAAGTCTGCCACGCGGTTTGCTTTATCAAGTTCCGGATTCATTTCATGCACGGCACCCGGTATTTTCACATCAGTCCAAAATTCTTTTTTTAATTGTTGTATCTCAGAAATAGCCTCCTGCAAGCCTTTCGCATTTCGCGCCATACCGCATTTGTCCCACATGATCTTCCCAAGTCTTTTATGGAAACTTTCAACAGTTCGTTTTCCATTGATGCTCATCAGTTTTTCAATGCGATCACTTACTTCTTTTTCTGTTTGGATAAAAGCCGGGTGGTCTGTGGAGATTGCTTTAGTGGCTATCTCTTCTGCCAGATAATTTCCCAATGTGTATGGGATAACAAAATATCCATCAGCAAGTCCCTGCATGAGGGCCGATGCACCAAGTCTGTTTGCACCATGATCAGAAAAATTCGCTTCGCCCAATGAATACAATCCGGGTACAGTCGTCATCAATTCATAATCTACCCAGAGGCCACCCATGGTATAGTGCACAGCCGGATAGATCCGCATTGGAAATTCATATGGATTCTCACCGGTTATCTTTTCGTACATGTCGAACAGATTCCCATATTTTTCGCGAACTACTTCCTTTCCAAGTTTTTTTATCAATGCCGGATCATTTTCAGCGAGTCCGTGTTTGTTCGCTTCTCCCATTCCATACCTTTCAATTGCTGCATTGTAGTCGAGATAAACAGCTTGTCGGGATGTACCTACTCCATAACCAGCATCACACCTTTCTTTTGCTGCACGGCTGGCAACATCTCTGGGAACAAGGTTTCCGAATGCGGGATAGCGTCTCTCGAGGTAATAGTCTCTCTCTTCTTCGGGGATCTCTATTGGTTTGCGGGTATCTTCCTTTTTCTTAGGAACCCAGATGCGTCCGTCATTCCGTAATGATTCAGACATCAGTGTAAGTTTCGATTGATGATCACCGGAAACAGGAATACAGGTAGGATGAATTTGGGTGAAACACGGGTTGCCGAAATACGCGCCTCTCTTGTGCGCCTTCCAGATCGCGGTAACATTGCTACCCATCGCATTAGTGGACAGATAAAAAACATTTCCATACCCGCCACTGCATAACAGGACCGCATGACCGAAGTGTCTTTCCAATTCCCCGGTAACAAGATTTCTGCAGATAATTCCCCTGGCTTTTCCATCAATTTTTACTATGTCAAGCATCTCATGCCGGGTATACATTTTCACGTTGCCTAATGCTATTTGCCTTTCGAGTGCCTGGTACGCACCAATAAGTAATTGTTGGCCTGTCTGACCTGCAGCATAAAAAGTTCGTTGTACCTGGGTACCACCAAAAGAACGGTTGCTTAGCAATCCACCATATTCACGTGCGAAGGGAACACCCTGGGCGACACACTGATCTATAATATTCACACTCACCTCTGCCAGGCGGTGTACGTTTGCTTCCCGTGCGCGATAATCGCCTCCTTTTATTGTATCATAAAACAACCTGAAAATGCTGTCTCCGTCATTCTGGTAATTTTTGGCTGCATTTATACCCCCCTGCGCCGCAATGGAATGCGCCCTTCGCGGACTATCCTGAAAACAAAATGCTTTTACTTTATATCCCAATTCTCCCAATGATGCGGCGGCCGACGCCCCTGCAAGGCCGGTACCGATAATGATGATCTCGAGCTTTCGTTTGTTGGCCGGATTCACGAGTTTCACATGCCCTTTGTAATCGTTCCATTTACTTTCCAGCGAACCGGCTGGTATTTTTGAATTGAGCATATTAAAAAATTAAAACTTGAGCGTAAAGATTCAATTTAACGTTCAATGCACCCATCCGAAATAAATTGATACTGGCATCATCGCAAATGCAAGGGAAATGATCACCGAAAAAGCTTTACCAAATCCCGTAAGCAAGGAAAGATACCGGTGGTTATGCAGTCCAAGTGTACGGAATGCACTTTGAAATCCGTGGATCAGGTGATATGCCAATGAAATGCAGCCAAGCACGTATAAAATAACGATAACAGGATTTTGGAAAACTTTCAGCATTTCACCATAAAGATTATGATAAACTTTGCCGTCAATGGTTGTTTCAGCCAAAGGTTGAATGTTTCCAATTCCCCCGAGGCGTGAAGGAGTCCAGAAATGGTAGATATGCATGATGAGAAACAGCAATAATAATGTTCCGAGCAAACCCATCGTCCTGCTGTACCATTTACTTGCTTTATTTCCAACAATAATGCGGTATCCTTTTCCTCTTCTGGATAAATTTTTGCTTTCGAGCAGGTAACCCTGAATAACATGCAACAGAATGCCTGCAAACAAAACATATTCCATTGTACGGATGAGAAGAGAAGATGCCATGAAATGCGCCGCGCGATTGAAAGTACTTCCGTCATCTCCAACCCATATACATGCATTCAGACTTACATGTACAACAAGAAACGAAATGAGAAACAAACCCGTCAAGGCCATCACCAGTTTTTTACCTACCGACGATGTAAAAAAAACTGACCATTTCATGTAAATAATATTTGTCTTTAAAGAACCTTTTCTGGTGCAGCCAACAATTTGATGGCAGATGCGGCGAGGCGGTTGGTGGTTGCTGATTCACTACAGGGTTTGAGATACCAGCATTCAAACATTCAAACCTCAGTCTGTCGCTTCACGCAAAAATAGCGGAGGAATGTCAAAGTTTCTCTTTCAATGAGAATTTTGTGGGATCGTTGTCAGGGGCTTTGTTGAACTTCCTGCCGGAGAAAACAAATGGAAGGTACACAAGCACAAATAATATAAATCCGATTACTTCTAAACCTGCAAGATACCACGGCCATTCACCCAGCCAGTCCATCAAAGAAGCAACCGCTGGCTTCTGACAAAGGTAAAGATAGTTCGTATGCGCCATCACGTTGATGATACCGATAACCACAGCGAATAAATTCAATGCCGCGAATGATTGTAAAAGCGATTTCCATGTTGGTCGGAGTCGGTATACCAGGCATGCATACATAATGCAGATTACAGGACCGCCATGAACGATCCAGTAACGAAAGAACCAATAATGCGGGAATTCCGCCTGGATATCGGGTGTCACGATCGCCTGCAATGTTCCAGCCATCACCCAGAAATATAAAATGCGGAACCAGCGTTTGTCGCGATTCATCATAACAGGCAATATGAACAAGTTACCCATATGGCACAACTGCAACGGAAGATGTTCGTTCGTATCAAATAAATCTGAAGCATAAAGTACAAAATACCATGCGATAAAATTGATGGTAACAAATGCGCCAAGAATAATTCCGGTCAGCACTTGTAATTTCGCTGGAAATAATTTCCTCGATAACATCGGAATGCATAGTGAAAAAATCAGAATAAAAAGTAACACCACCAGGTGAGATGTTCCGAAAGGATGGAAGGGTTCATATTTTTCCAGATACTGCCGCAGTTCGTTCATGATATGCAAATTCAAATTTTATCCAGCAACGGATTATTTTTTCGTACTGATTTTATTCACTTTGGATGCTAGATACAAAATTTCAAACTATCCCAAAATCCCTATCTTAGCCCGCTAAAACCAGACGAATGAGAAATGACGAGGATTTCGAAGCCAACCTCGCCGGAGAAGAAGGACAGAGCGAAGAGTCAAAGAGTAGTTGGTTCAAAAGAATCAAGAAAGGAATTCTTACCAGTACTGCAGAAAAAAAAGAAACACCCGAAGGCTTATGGAGCAAATGTCCTGAATGCGGATATATCTGTACGGTTACCGAATTGAGAGAGAATTTGTTTGTATGCCCTAAGTGCACCCACCACCATCGTATTGGCAGTTCTGAATATTTCGAAATACTTTTCGATAACAATCAATACAAAATCTTATTTGAGAACATCCGCTCTAAAGATTTTCTGGGATTCACAGATTTGAAATCTTACGAGAAGCGATTACAGGAAACGTGGGCTAAAACGGATATCACCGATTCAATACGGATTGCAAAAGGAAAAATCAAATCTTCTCAGCTGATTATAGGTTGTATGGATTTTGAATTTATCGGTGGCTCGCTTGGAAGTGTCATGGGAGAAAGAATTGCAAGGGCGGTAGATACCTGCCTTCGGGAACGGTGTCCTTTGCTAATCATCTGCAAAAGCGGCGGTGCACGAATGATGGAAAGTGCATTTTCCCTGATGCAGCTGGCAAAAGTATCCGGCAAACTTTCTCAAATGACTGATGCACGTATTCCTTATATATCCCTCTTAACCGATCCTTCTTTTGGTGGGATCTCAGCTTCTTTCGGAATGCTCGGTGACCTGAACATTGCCGAGCCGGGTGCATTGATTGGTTTTGCAGGACCACGGGTGATCCGTGAAACCATCAAAAAGGACCTGCCCGAAGGATTCCAGCGAAGTGAGTTTTTACTTGAACACGGATTTCTTGATTTTATCGTCCATAGAAAAGACCTGAGGGAAAAAATCGCCACCGTACTGGCCCTTCTACAAAACTAATTGCACGTTCATACATCAGAGGAGGTAATTTTGCCTCCTCTTTTTAATTATGACAGAAATAAAGAACAGATCTGCCTTTCATGAATATTTTATTGAAGAAAAATATATTGCGGGATTGTCATTGGTGGGTACAGAAGTAAAATCACTGCGCGATGGCAGGGCCAGTTTCAACGACAGCTATTGCCTCTTCAATAAAGGTGAAATGTATATTCGAAGCCTGCACATTTCAGAATATACAAAAGGGACTTCAAACAATCATGACCCGGTTCGCGAACGCAAGCTGCTGCTGCTAAAAAAAGAATTGCGAAAAATCGAAGGGAAAATGAAGGAACAAGGTTACACAATAATTCCACTTAGAATTTTTTTTTCAGAAAAAGGATTAGCAAAAATGGAAATCGCCCTTGCCAAAGGAAAGAAACTGCATGATAAAAGGGACTCCATCCGGCAGCGGGAAAGCGAGCGGGAAATGAAAAGATTTTTAAAATAAATGCGGCGGATTTTGATTTTTTGGTATTCCTCCCACTTTCGAAGTTTGGGCGTTTGAATTCGAATAATGTAATCACCGGCAATTTGAATTAATGTAATCAGTGCTTTTTTTAGAGAAGAAAAGAAGCAACATGACAGCTTTAGTTCCTGTAAATCATCTACTCAGATTATTAATATAAAAACCAAATAAATATTAACCTTTTGCTTGCAGGCAGGCATTGGCGTGACCCGGTTTTTTCTCCTATATTCACCATATGCCACGACTTTTTTTGTCAATCTTTTCGCTGTTGTTTACGATGGAGATTCACGCTCAAACCGTTACCGGTTCCTGGTACGGAAGGGCTGACGTAATGATGCAGGGTGCGCATAGCAACTATCTTACTGAACTAATCATCAAACAAAAAGGAGATGAAGTGGAAGGCGTGTTTGGATATTATTTTAAGGATACCTATCAGAGCTTTTTTGTACGCGGTAAATATGATATCCGTACCAGGGAAGTGTATATCAAAAACCTCCCCCTGCTATTTTATTTGTCCAGCGGACCTGACGGAATTGAATGTCCCATGCATTTTGAGGGAACATTGATGGTCTCACAGGTCACCAGTACATTACGTGGAACTTTTTATACCGAAGAAAAATACAAATATACCTGCCCGGAACTCAGAGTGAATTTTGCGATGGATTACAATGAGAAAAACCAGGACAGTATTTTGAGAACGAGCGTTGCCGGGAAGAAATTCTGGAAGCCCCAGGACGAAGATTTTATTGTAACCAATCCTTCCGGGTCAGAAACAAAAACTGTAACAGGAGATGTGGCGGTAAACAATGCGGCGGAAACTGATACGGCCCAATATGAGTTGGTACAAAAGAAACTCGTTGATGCTTTTGGGCGACGAAAAAATACTTTCAGTAAAGAGCTTGAAGTAGCGTCGGATTCCGTTCGTATCAGTTTTTATGATAATGGAGATATCGATGGTGACAGTATCAGTGTGTTTCTCAACCATCTTCCGGTACTTGTCAAAAAAGAATTAACGAGCCGGGCTTTGAACATTTACCTCGCTCTCGATTCTACTAAAGATGTGAATGAGGTGAGCATGTTCGCAGAAAATCTGGGGAAATTCCCTCCAAACACGGCGCTCATGCTGGTGAGTGACGGAATCAACCGGTATGAAGTGTATTTATCCAGTAGTTTGACACAGAATGCTGCCGTAAGGTTAAGAAGGAAAAAGAATTAATATTTCCCGCAAAGATGCAAAGGATGCAAAAAAGCGAAAGAAATAATCTTTGCGCCTCCGGTATTTTTCTTTGCGTCCTGTGTGAAATAAAATTAAAACAGTTCCTGTTGTTTCGGTTCACGGTGCACCCAGCTGATCTCAATGGCTTTAATTTGATCGGCCAGTTTGGTTCCTACCGTTTTCCATCCCGTTACTTCTACAAAATCTGCCAATTTTATTTTCTCCGTTTTTGCTTTCGCACCCTTCCCTCTTTTAATTGATACAACGGGTTGTTGATGGGTTGTAATCGCTTCAACATAATTCCCCTCCCCTTCCCGTATGAAGAAAAATTTATTATTTAGCGTGGTGGTTTCAATATTAAACCGTTTTGCTGTGTACTGTTCTTTCTCCTTATCAAAATATATGACACTGACTACTTTTTCCGGATCAAATTTTTCGATCAGTGTGATGTTTTGCGATTCAAAGCGCTGGGTCAGTTCGGTGTTTGTGATTTCATAATGACCATCGTGATAAATAACCAATAACCTGTCATCCGTTTCGAAACTTCCGAGCAATGAACCCTTTTCTTCCGTATTCAGTCTTCCGAACTGATCATCAAACCAGATCTTCCTTCCACTAAGTGTTGCTTTACCCGCTTCCTTTAACTTGACGGTTCTTATCGGATATTTTGTCACCTGGTTTCCGATACTGCCTCTCCCTTTGATTTCAAGCGTTTCAAAATAGAAGTCCAATTCCTTATTCCTGGCAGTACTGCCGGGTGTGAGAATCACCTTCACCACTTCGGCCTCGCCATTCGGGTTGGCCGTGAGGTAATGCACTTTACTTTTTTCTTCTCCCTTTGTAAGGTCATATTCTTTCTCCCGGTTTACCCCGGTTATATTAAATCGCTTCGCATAACTGATCGAGGATTTTCCATCCATATAGATCATATTATACGTCGTTCGCTCATCATTTTTCTGAAATACCGCAACATGCAGAATATCTTTTCCTATAAAAACTTTTTCCGCCACCTTCACAACTTTCATTTTACCCGACCGGGTAATGGCAATGATGTCATCGAGGTCAGAACATTCCAGAACAAATTCATCTTTCTTCAAACCGGTACCGATAAACCCATCTTCCCGGTTGACATATAATTTGGTGTTTGCCATTGCGACCTGTTTCGCCTGTATGGTATCGAACAAGCGGATTTCGGTTTTCCGTTCACGGCCGGTTCCGTATTTCTTTAATAACCCCTCATAATATCCAACTGCAAAATCAACCAGGTTGTTGAGATCATACTTAACCTGTTTGATATCCGCCTCAAGCAATTTGATCTGATCGTTCAATTCCTGGATATCAAGTTTATAAATCCGCCTTACCGGTTTTTCTGTCAATTTTATTACATCGTCCCTTTTAATGGCACGCTTCAATTGTTTTTTATAAGGTGCGAAAGCATCCTCGATCGCTTCCAGCACTTTTTCCCAGGTAGCATGCTTCTTCTCCAGTTCCTTATAGATCTTTTCTTCGAAAAATATTTTTTCCAGTGAGGTATAATGCCATTTTTCCAGTAATTCCGCCAGTCGGATCTCCAACTCGCTTTTCAGTAATTCCTTTGTATTATCAACTGAATTTTTCAACAGTTGCTGCACACCCATGAACTGTGGTTTGTGTGCTTCGATCACACACGCATTCGGGGAGATGCTGACTTCACAATCGGTAAAGGCATATAATGCATCAATCGTGATATCCGGCGAGATACCTGGTGCAAGGTCTACCTGGATCTCCACTTCTGCAGCTGTGTTGTCAGTGACTTTTTTAATCTTGATCTTTCCCTGATCGTTCGCTTTGATAATAGAATCGATCAGTTGCGTGGTGGTTACACCGTACGGCACATCACGGATCGCAAGAGTTTTTTTATCTATTTCCTCTATATGTACACGCACGCGAACTTTACCTCCTCTCTTTCCTTCCATATACCCGGTTACATCGATCATGCCGGCTGTAAGAAAATCGGGAAACAATTCAAACTTCTTACCACGGAGATACTTGGTTGAAGCTTCAATCAGTTCACAAAAATTATGGGGAAGAATTTTTGTTGCAAGACCGACGGCAATTCCTTCCGCCCCTTGTGCAAGCAATAGCGGGAATTTCATAGGAAGTGTGACCGGCTCATTTTTTCTTCCATCGTAACTGAGCGCCCATTCAGTAGTTTTTGAATTGAACGCTACTTCCAGCGCAAATTTGGAAAGTCGTGCTTCAATATATCTTGCAGCGGCAGCCTCGTCGCCGGTACTAATATCACCCCAGTTACCCTGGGTGTCTATAAGAAGATTTTTCTGACCAAGATTGACCAACGCGTCGCCAATACTGGCGTCTCCGTGTGGATGGTATTGCATTGCCTGACCAATGATATTGGCCACTTTGTTATACCTGCCATCATCCATTTCCTTCATTGCATGAAGGATCCTTCGTTGTACCGGCTTCAGTCCGTCTTCAAGTGCAGGAACAGCCCTTTCAAGAATAACATAGGAAGCATAATCAAGGAACCAGTTTTTATACTGGCCAGTGACACCGGAATCGCCAAGGCTGGCCTGGTCTGGTTTTTTCGATACTGCCATGATCGGATATTAGATAGTGTTGTTGATCATTGAATGTGTTACGAAAACTCTCCTCTTCATTCAACAAATACTGTTTCAGATTGTCCGGATTTTAATTTCACTTCAAAATCTTTCATTCCTTTTGGGTTTCCCTGTATTTCAAAATTACCGGTCGCTAGTAAGGATTTCAATCTCCATAACAGAAATGCATCTGCCGTCGTATGTGTTGCTTTTTGGATGAATTGGTGAATGATCCTTCCCGCTTTCTGCCAATCGACATTTATAAAACGTGTTAGTTCCTGGTCATAAAAATCATAGTCCACTTGCACTAATTTCTTCCCGCCCTCCAGAAGCCTCACCCCTTTTCGTTCCATACAGAGTTTTGTCCATTCATCGCTATCCACTTCAAATTCACTCAATGTTACAGGACGTGCCAGCTTTTTTGCTTTGACGAACTCCCGTGGTGGAATCTGAAATAAATTGACCGGATAAAAAATATTTCCTTTTTCATTTATGAAAGGAAGGTTATTCAGATACAGAATAAAGATTCGCCCGTGCAAATCTTTCAACTGGCTGATAAGCCAATAATAGCCACTTACATCGTGTTTGTTTTGTGCGGCCCAGATCCAGCAAACTTCTGATTCTTTCTCATGCAGCATTTGTTTCAAGTAGGTAACTGATTTCACATCATCGATATCCCCTTTGTCAACCAGTCCCTCATAATCTCCGCCCTGAAGTACCTCTCTCCACCATTGTTTACGTGTTTCAATGCCAGCGTCAGTATAAATATTTTCCAATGGTCCGACCGCAAAATCATCCTTGATATGTACGATCTCACCCGACATGGAAGGATCCAGATCGAAACTCCTTTGGAGCGCTTCAATATCTGCCTGCTGGAAAACAATATGAATCATGTGCGGTTGTTTGTTGTTTTTATTTGCGCTTGAGCTATGAGCTTGAGCCATGGCTTTCAGCTTTGAGTCATTAGCTTGTTTTGAAATTTTTCGCGCACGCCCAAAAAAATGGTTGGACAGGCAAAGTTACAATTCCAGCAAAGCATATGAAGATCTCCTATGAACAATGGGCTAAGAACTATGAACTATGAACTAAGAACGAAGAACTAAAAACCGCTCTTACTTATTGATATTAACCTTATCATCTACCAGGTCGAGTTCCACTTTCAAATTTCCAATGATGAATTCCTGCCTTTCCAGCGTGTTCTTTCCCATATAATATTCCAACAACTGTTGTATATGCGTTTCAGGCATGATCATCACCGGTTGTACTTTCATTTCCGGCCCGATAAACCTTGCAAATTCATCCGGTGAGATCTCACCTAATCCTTTAAAGCGTGTGATCTCAGGTTTGCCCGTCAGTTTTTTGATTGCCTGTTGCTTTTCGCTTTCATCATAGCAATAGATAGTTTCTTTTTTATCGCGTACCCGGAAAAGAGGTGTTTCCAAAATGAAAACGTGCCCGTTTTTTACCAGGTCAGGAAAAAATTGAAGAAAAAAAGTCATCAGCAGCAGACGAATGTGCATTCCATCGACATCTGCATCGGTAGCAATTACAATGTTGTTATACCTTAAACCCTCATATCCCTCTTCAATATTCAATGCATGCTGAAGGAGGTTGAATTCTTCATTCTCATAAACCACTTTTTTGGTGAGGCCAAATGAGTTGAGCGGCTTTCCACGCAAACTGAATACAGCCTGTGTTTCAACGTGCCTTGCTTTAGTGATCGAGCCGCTTGCTGAATCCCCTTCTGTAATAAAAATCGTACTCTCCTTTTGCTTTTCAATGATCAGATTTTTATCCTTACCGGTTGGCTCATCGTTGTAATGAACCCGGCAATCGCGCAGTTTTTTGTTATGTAGATTTGCTTTTTTTGCCCTTTCATTTGCCAGTTTTTTTATACCAGCCAACTCTTTCCTTTCTC
>DATLDA010000404.1:0-10938 GCA_035526135.1 Flavitalea sp. | reverse complement strand
ATCGCTGTCATCTATAAGGAAAATAAATATGGTGATGAATTGCACCGGCTTTTTCAATCGGTAAGACTACCGGTATACAGCAAACGAAGTCTTAATCTGTTCGATATTCCTTTATCGAGAAAAATTCTGCAACTCCTGCGTTACCTGGCCGCCGAACATGATATTCCATATGGAGGGGATGAGATGCTCTTTGAAATTTTACACTTTGATTTTTTCCAGGTTCCTCCACTGGAGATAGCAAAATTATCTACAGAAGTCGCAGACAAATATTTCACAGAAGAAAGAACGTCGATCCGTCGATTGCTGTATGAAAAAAGCAAAATGCCTCCACGCGATCTTTTCGACCGGGGAATAAATCCTGCACTCAAAAAAGCAGGTGCCACCCTGGAGCGATTGATCGCCGATGTTCCCAATCTTACGCTGCAACATTTATTTGAGAATATTATCCGCAAAGGAGGCGTGCTGCAGCACATCATGCAACACCCCGAAAAGATCTGGTTGATGCAGGTCATGATTGCACTCTTCGATTTCATCCGCGAAGAATCGAGAAGAAATCCCCAACTGAACCTGGAAGGATTGGTAGAAATGATCGACCTGATGGAAAGGAACGAGATCGTTTTGCCGCTGGTACGTACATCCGGAAGTGACAAAGGCGTGAGCTTACTCACCGCACATGGATCGAAAGGATTGGAATTTGAATATGTTTTCTTTTGCGCGTGTAATGCCGGATTTTGGGAGAAGAAAAAGAAACCGGGTGGAGGATATAAAATTCCCGACACCATCTTTACCAGCAAGTCGGGTGGAAAAGATGAAGAAGAATTACGCAGGTTGTTTTATGTAGCCCTCACCCGTGCGGAAAAGCATTTGTTCATTTCATACGTGACCGGCATGGCTGATGGACGCGGATGTGAACCTTCTCAATTCATTGCAGAGATCCAGGACATCCATACGATCGAAGTAGAACAGGTTTATGTTCCAGATGAGGCGATCATGCAATTCGATGCATTACGGTTTGCAGAAACCGCTGCGCCGGAGCTCGAAAGAATGGAAGAAACGTTCATCAGTGAGCTGCTCGAGAAATTTGTGATGAATGTCACCGCTTTGAACAATTATCTGAAATGTCCCCTGGAATTTTATTTTAAGAATCTGATCCGCATACCATCACCCAAGAATGAAGCAATTGAATTCGGATCATCGGTTCATTATGCCGTCCAGAGATTATTTGAAAAGATGAAGGCGCATCCGGATGAGAAATTTCCTGATCGGGATGAAATGTTGTTTGATTTCAAATGGTACATGCATCGTCATCGCGAAAGTTTTACCAAAGAAGCTTACGAAAGAAGGTTGGAATACGGGATGGAAGTTCTGACTAACTATTACGACCGGTACATTCATGAATGGAATAAGATCGTTGCCATAGAAAGAAATATTAAGAACGTATTCGTGAACAACGTTCCGCTGAAAGGGAAACTCGATAAACTCGAATTTACCAATAAGGAGGTGAATGTAGTAGATTATAAAACCGGGGATATCGATAAGGCTTCCGACAAACTCAAACCGCCGCATGAGAAAAATCCGCTCGGCGGAGATTACTGGAGACAAGCTGTTTTTTATAAACTACTCGTTGATCAGATGGGGCGAAAAAAATGGAAAGTCGTAAGCACTGAATTTGATTTTGTGGAACCCGATAACAAAAAAAGATTTCGTAAAGCGAAGGTGGTCATCACTCCGGAGGATATAGACATCGTTACCAACCAGATCACCGATACGTGGGAAAAGATCCAGTCACGCGATTTTTACACGGGCTGCGGAAAACCCGAATGTCATTGGTGCAATTTCGTTAAGACAAATGAATTGCAGATAGCATTGCATGATGTGAATGAGGAGGAAGAGGAAGTGGAGAGTAGATAGTAGTGGGCAATCAGCATTCAGCAGTCAGCAGTCAGCGGTCGGGGATAGAGATTTGCAACTTCAGCTGGAGCCAGATTAAAAAAATGTATAACGCTTGTATTTTATGATACTGAGACTGCTGACTGCTGATTGCTGACAGCTAACAGCCACTTTACCACAACCTTATGAAGCAGAAACTAAGAAACACCCTAAGTTTGCAGGTTTCCGGATATAACGCATGAGAGCAGAACGTTCCCTCTTTATTATTGGCTGTTTTTTTTTGCTGGCATCGTCTATTTTTTCAGGAAGCAGTTGTGCAAGCATAATCCCACCATCGGGTGGGCCCAGAGATTCCTTACCTCCGATGCTGCGATCGGTGAGCCCAGCGGATTCTTCGACAAAGCTGGTCCCGAAAAAAATCACATTTGTATTTGATGAATTTATCGAAGTAGATAACCCGATTCAGAATGTGCTTATCTCTCCAACACCGAAAATTTTTCCTGTGATTCAGTCCAAATTACGGACCCTCACTGTTGAAATTAAAGATACCCTTGAACCAAACACCACTTACACCTTTAATTTTGGGAATTCAATCCGCGACATCAATGAACAAAATATCAAGCGCGACTTCATCTATATTTTTTCAACCGGGGATGCATTAGACTCACTTGAATTATCGGGTCGTGTGATATTGGCAGAAACCGGCAAAACCGATAGTACAATAATTGTACTGTTACATTCCAATCTACAGGATTCTGCTGTTATCAATGACCAACCCCGTTATCGTGCACGCCTTGATAGTTCCGGAAATTTCAGGTTTACGAATTTACCACATGGCACATTTGCATTGTATGCTTTAGATAATGGAGGTGGCGGTCGCTATATGGATAAGACGAAACTTTTTGCATTTGCTGATAAACCAATCAATACAGCATCGTCGACAAATGAACCTATTGTCCTCTATGCTTATAGCGAAAAAGAAGTGAAACAATCTACCGGATTGACCGGGAGGCCGGTGCCTTCAAGAACCGCTCCCAATGCGCAGGACCGGAGATTGCGAATGGAAGTAAATCTAATCGATGGACAACTTGACCTGCTCAGTAATCTTGAAATCAATTTTCCTACACCACTCCGGTATTTCGATTCTGCCAAAGCCGTATTGGTAAATGAAAATTTTACTCCCCTGCCAGGAGCCCGTTATATAAAAGATACCACCAACCAGAAGATCACATTGAATTATCGTTGGATACCGAATACACAATATCATATCATTGTAGACAAAGATTTTGCGGAAGATACAACTGGACGCAAGTTGTTGAAAAATGATACGCTTTCTTTTCGGACAAGGAAAGAAAATGAGTACGGAGTGGCCAAGTTGCGATTCCGCAATGTTGATCTTTTGCGAAACCCCGTTGTACTTTTTGTACAGAATGGCGCCATCACCTACAGCCATGCCCTCACGTCGCGTGAATTCACGGCACCCATTTTTAAACCAGGAGAATATGAATTGCGTGTATTGTATGATGAGAATAAAAATGGCAAATGGGATCCGGGTGAATTTTTCGGAAAGCGAAAACAGCCCGAGAAAGTGGTGACACTACCGCGCAGGTACACAGTGCGGGCGAACTTTGATAATGAGGTTGATATTACGTTGTGATGGGGGATGGGGTATGAGGTATGAGGTATGAGGTATGAGGTATGGGGTATGAGGTATAACAGGGAGCAAGAGAAAATAACTCTACATATGTGTTAAAAACGATTTTCGTTCAAAATTGCGATTTTAAATTTCTTAATGAGAAATTTTTTAGAGTTGCAAATTTGGAAAGATGGTCACCATATAACAACTAATATATATAAAGTCACTCAATCATATCCTAAATCTGAGATCTTTGGTCTTAGTGGCCAAATGCGAAGGTCAAGTGCATCAATCCCTACAAATATTTCCGAGGGTTGCGGAAGAAATAGTAATGCTGAAATGATTCGATTTCTAATTATAGCAACAGGCTCGTGCTCAGAATTACATTATCAACTTATCCTCTCCAAGGACTTAGAATATATATCGGTAGATGAATTCACTAATTTGGAAGATGAAACAATCAGACTGAGAAAAAAAATTGCAAGTTTTATTAAAAGTCTATTTAAGAAAGAGCAGCTAAAATAAATCCGATACCCCATACCCCAAACCTCACACCCCATACCCCATACCTCACACCTGATCACCGTTTCGCTCTTTCGTATTGTACAGGCCAGGGAATATCTACTCCCAATGTTTTTGCGGCATGCAACGGGAAGTACGGATCGCGGAGCATTTCACGCGCGAAGAAAATCAGATCTGCCTGCTCGTTTTTTAATATCTCTTCTGCTTCTTCTGCTTTTGTGATTAATCCGACAGCGGCGGTTTTTATATTTGATTGTTTACGGATTTTTTCTGCGAAAGGAACCTGATACAAAGGTTTCACTTCGATCTTTGCACTTGCACTGTTACCTCCCGAAGAACAATCAACCAGATCCACTTTTCTTTCTTTCATCAATTTTGAAAGTTGTACAGAATCTTCAATGGTCCATCCACCGGTGATCCATTCCGATGCAGAGATCCTTACAAATAATGGTTTCTCTTCTGTCCAAACTTCCCGTACCGCATCAATAATTTCCAATAATAACCGGCAACGGTTTTCAAAGCTTCCACCATATTTATCCTTTCGTTGATTGCTTAGCGGCGATAAAAATGAGTTGATCAGATATCCATGGGCCGCATGAATTTCAACCACCTGGAATCCGGCCTGGATGGAGCGGATCGCTGCCTTGTGAAAATCTGTTACCACTTTTTGAATTCCTTCAACTGATAATTCGATTGGTGGGGTCTCCGAATCTTTGAATGGAATGGGTGACGGTGCAACGGTTTTCCAGGCGCGCGGATCTTCTGCATTTAATTCAGCACCTCCTTTCCACGGTACTTCATGACTTGCTTTACGACCAGCATGTGCGAGTTGAATTCCGGCAACAGCATTTTGGGCATGAATAAATTTTGTTATACGATGAAGTCCTTCGATGTGTTCGTCCTTATAAATGCCAAGGTCTTCCGCTGTGATCCTTCCTTCGGGAGATACACCGGCAGCTTCGGTCATAACAAGTCCGGCACCTCCCACCGCGCGACTGCCTAAGTGTACAATATGCCAGTCATTGATAAATCCGTCTTCGCTCGAATATTCACACATGGGTGATACTACGATCCGGTTTTTGAGGGTTACGTTACCGATCGTGAGGGGTTGAAAGAGTAAGGCCATTTGTGCTGTTTTTTGTTATGGGTGTTCGATATGAATTGCGTGGAGGGTTACCCGTTAATTTTTACCAAAAGGGTTTGTGGTTTTAATTGACGTGTTTAATTCAAAGGATTGGACCATCGACTTAATGGCATTACAAATGGGAATGAAGAAGGTTGGGAAGTGCTGAGTGCGATTATATAATAATGAACAGACTACCGTA
Organism: Flavitalea sp.; assembly: GCA_035526135.1. Lineage (GTDB taxonomy): Bacteria > Bacteroidota > Bacteroidia > Chitinophagales > Chitinophagaceae > Flavitalea. The sequence goes on along the minus strand of DATLDA010000404.1, from coordinate 5,565 downwards.
GTCTTAAGACTACCGTAGTCCTCTGAGAGGAAAAAACCGAAAAAATGGTTGAAAGTTCCACTGTTGATTTCAGAAAATTTTAGTAAATCTTAAAACATACGCAGCTGTAATCCTTTTGCTGGTGGCGTGGCATCACCAAAAACAGTTTTCCCCCCATACTTCCATGATTCAATTCTTTCTTTTTCAATCAGGTCTTCGAAGTTTTCATTTGGTGTGAAGAATTTTTCTTTCTCACGGCTGATGCTATGCAAAGCCCGAATTGCTTCTGTTCTTTCCTGTTGCCCAATTTTCGCATGCTGTAATGCGTCATTTAATAGCTCAATGGTTTCATCATATACTTTTACAGGTACCGGAAATGGATGCCCATCTTTTCCACCATGTGCAAATGAGAATCGCGCCGGATCTTTGAACCGCGATGGTGTACCGTGGATCACTTCGCTGACAAGCGTTAATGATTGAAGTGTGCGCGGTCCCATTCCTGGTAATAAAAGGATCTCTTCGAAATCTGACGGCTTTGCATCATGTGCCAGCCATAACATAGATCCAAGGCGCTTTAGATCTACATTCTCTTGTCGTACTTCGTGGTGAGCAGGCATATCGAGATGCCGTATCTCCGACAATAGTTGATTGGGAGATTCCTGCAATAGTCCCTGAATAGAATTTCTTGTGGATTGCGCCTCTTGGGCCGTAAGATTTAATATCAAGCCCTGGTTTTGGCCGCAGATACCGGTGTGCGGTTCTTCAACGAACGATCGAACTTTCGCAGAATGCCAGTGATATCTTCTTGCCATGGCAGTTTTTTCCTTCATTCCCTGCTGTACAACCGCCCATTCCCCTTCATCTGATACAATGAAACTATGCAGGTATAACTGGAATCCGTCCTGCACAGCTGTATTATCGACTTTTGCTGTTAGTTTGCTGGAGCGAATCAATGAATCGGCATTCAGCCCTGTTTTATCGCCAATTTTTAAAAGTTCATCTGGTGTATTCTTTGAATGTTTTCCTTTTCCACCGCAAATATGAATTCCAAGTTGTTTTGAAATGGGATTGATCGATTTTTTCAGTGCTCCCATAACGGACGTCGTTATGCCTGATGAGTGCCAATCCATTCCCATTACTGCTCCGAAGCTTTGAAACCAGAAAGGGTCGCTCATCCTGCTAAGAAACTCGCTCTTACCTTTATGCATAATGATTGCTTCAGTAATGGCAAGTCCGAGTTTTGCCATGCGTTGGGCAAGCCAAGGTGGAACATGGCCACCATGCAGTGGTAAATCGGCAGTTCCAGAACGTCTCATTACTAACAAATTTAGTATATCGGGGCGAATAGTTCTTTTCAAATGAAGGTTGCCATTATAATTACCGCTCACATTACGGTTTTCTTAAGACTACGGTAGTCTGCAAAGGGTCGCCCCGTTTAAAACACCCCCTACTACGGCTTTCGTACTTAGTATTTGCTATTTTGAATTGGAACTCGATGAACTTACAATAGTTCTTGATGCTTGAAATTAAGTATCCCCGTTAAGCACATTACGGTTTTCTTAAGACTACGGTAGTCTCGGAAGAAGTCGCCCGTTTAAAACACCCCCTACTACGGCTTTCGTAGTTAATTTCTATTTATATAACACCTGACAAGACGGACAATAGAAAGTTCGACGGTTAGTTTTGCCGAGATATTCTTTCACCAACGGAATTTGACAGCGGGGACACGTACGCTTCGTGTGCGCCTTCCAGTTTTTCCTCAATACGTATCTTTTTTTCCATTCATAAAAGTCAAAACTGTACTGATGGGTCTGGTTTACCAGTTCATTGAGCTTTGCCGGTGGTAATGCACCAATCCGGCTAAGCGGATGCACTTCAATTCGAAAAGGCACTTCATTCTTAAAAATATTTCCGGATCCGGCAAACACCTGTTGATCAAGCAATGCATCCAATACCAAAGTTTCCGGCTGTGCTTTTAATTTTTTTATTGCCGATTTGGCATCCCATTGAGTATTCATGATATCTCCCGACCAGTCATACACATCATCAAGTGAGCCTTCAATAAACTGAATACTACAAGCATAAAAATTTAATTGCCCATTCGAAAAACGAAGGTGCATACGGGGCGGAGACGGCTTTGTTTCATTGATGCGGTATGTACCAAAAAGTAAAAAGTGAATTCTTACAGTGAACCCATCAAAACATATAAGAAAATGCTTCCCCCAACTTTTGAAATCAAGGATTTCACGGAAAAGTACACGTTGCAGATTGACTTTACTATTGCCGGAAACAAACAGCACGCGTTTGCCTTTGAATTCCTGCACGGCTTCTTTCAGTATTACAATTGACGGCCCCTCAGGCATAAAACTAATTTGATAGCATCTGCTTCAAATGATACGCCACACTTGTAAAACATTGCAGCCAGAATAATTTGAATTATTTTGAGCCCGACTACCAGCCTATGCGCTATAAAAATCTTTTTATTTTATTTCTTTCCCTGGTTACTGCATGTGCCAATCCATACCGTGTAACAAACCGGGAGCATAAAAAAATGGTAAAAGAATTCGCAAAACAGTTGCGACAAAAACCTGTACAAGATTCATTGTACGGCCCGAAATACTGGGCGGGAACGATCAACTTCAATTTGCGAAAGCCTTCTTACGTGATCATTCACCATACCGCTCAGGAATCATGCGATCAAACCTTGAGAACTTTTACAATGAAGCAAACTCAGGTGAGTGCACATTATGTAATCTGTAAGGATGGTATTATACACCATATGCTGAATGATTATTTTCGCGCATGGCACGGAGGACTCAGCCGATGGGGCAACCTGACTGACCTCAATTCTGCATCAATTGGAATTGAATTGGATAACAATGGAACAGAACCTTTTCCTGATGTACAAATGAACAGCCTCATGCACCTGCTGGATACTTTGAAAAATAAATATCAGATCCCGCAAGACAATTTTCTCGGGCATTCTGACATTGCACCCAGAAGAAAAGTAGATCCTAATGTTCTTTTCCCCTGGAAAATTTTGTCCGATAAAGGTTTTGGAATGTGGTATGATGATACAACCGGCATCGAGGTGCCACCTGGCTTCAATGCCATGGCTGGATTACGCATGATTGGTTACAGCGTACAGGATACAGCTGCTGCCATCGGATCGTTTAAAAGACATTTTATCCAGGATACGATCCCACAACTCAACGGGCAGGATTTAAAAATTCTTTACCGCCTTGCTGAAAAAATGAGCAGGAATTAATTTCCGTTTGCTACAACCGGATTAGCAACACTGCAATTCCAGTCAAGGAAATAGCGCATGGATATTTCACCGTCTGTCGGACTGCTAACTGCATATTGAAGTAACCGTCCTTCACTGTCAACCTGGTGATTAACCAAATGGCGTTCGTAGATTTTATAATTATTTTCCCAGTAAACTGTAGTTTTTGTTCGTAATGCATCGCCATCCAATTCAGGAAAAAGTCCCAGAAATTGTAGCAAGGTGAATGTGTTCCATGTGTATTTGCGGGGTTCATCAAAATAACTTTGTTGCTTTACTTTGGTGCCGGTGCCATACTGAAATTCTATACGTGCAGGCGTTTGACCGCCCTGGGCAACATCTTCGATAGACGTTACATTTGCGCCCGAATAATTGAAATTTGTTACCAGCTGTTTGCCTGCAAAGTCTATTGACATCATTGACAAACGATCATTAGAATAATTGAATGAAGTCGGGAGATATTGAAAATCCGGTTTATTGCCATTGCGTGTTGATATCACTTTACCGTTGCTGTTCATTTCTGCAACAAAAAGTGTATCAGACGTACCATCACGAACCACAGATAAATTATTCTTCCTGAACTCCAATTTATATGTTGCCATACCAGTGATCGCTCCGCCACTGTAAACAGCCGCGGTGATTTTTCCTGATTTGCCGTTCTTATCAAATTCTTTGTTGTAAACGATCTGGTCCTGCAGATTTCCAGGTGCTCCATATACGAAACGATACTGCGCAACTGCGCACGCCTTTTTAAAATTCGCTTTTGAAATGTCTTCCTCTATTGTGTCAGAAGGAGCTAGATTATTTTTCTGGCAACTGGAAAAAAGAATTAATGCGAGGGTGGACAGAGAAGTAAACCGATAGATATTCATAAAGGGTGGTTTAACTGGATTAAGAATACAAATACCTGTTAAAAAACCACGCCATTGCTGAGCCTTGCCAAGTGAAGGGAGAGAATTCCCCATTTTTGGGGAGAAATGTCAAGGACTACCGTAGTCTTAAGACTACCGTAGTGTAATGGCTATAACATCTTGATTTCTAATCATGCCTTACCCGCATAAAAAAACCTCCGGAAGGCCGGAGGTCAATAAATTTTTTTAAAAAATGATTACACAAGTGTGGAATCCTGTTCGAACACCGGCTTGCTGTATAAATTGCCGGCAAGTGGTTGTATCCTTTGTGCGGCAGCTTTGTTAGAAGTGCTGCTGGCAGGATTATGACCCTGATGGCCTTTCAGCTCGTAAACCACATGGATGCCGTAGAATAACAGAATACATCCTGAAATGGAATAAATCAAAATTTCAACGAGGTTTTGCATGCTGCTATCACCATTAATGAATCGCATCGCCGCAATGATCAAAGCTGCGCTGCCCACTACGATACAGCTGATTGAAATGGTTTTCTTACTCATGGCTTCTTTTTGTGGTGTTATCAAATCTCAAGACAAATATCCATTTATTCTGATGAAACCCCGATCAGGTTGCACGATCGCGCGTATTCCTGATCAAACCAATTCCGGCAAAGAAGAAAATTGCACCAAGTAATCCATACATAACAATCTCTTTTACATTCTTCGTTCCGCCTCCATTCATGAAATTGTAGCCTGCAAGGATAAGTCCCGCAATTCCTAAGACGGTCAAAATGATCCCAAACATTCTTTTTTCCATACCGATTGTTTATGAAACCCATTTTGCAATAAACATACCGTTCCACATAAATCCACTCAGCTTGTCCAGATACTCCATTGCCCGGCCCTTCCTAAGAAACCGCTGCACTAGTCCCACATCGCCCCCGGTGGCCACAATAATTCCATACGCCGGGGTATTTAAAGGGTCGAAATACGAATGCTATGAAAAGGTAAGTCAATAAACTTCATCTCGCCGTTAAGGATCAGTTAGAAATGATGAACGTTTCGATTAGCTGAAGGAGTGGTTGTCTCTTGAAAAGTAAGTGTTGAGCAAAATCCCCATAATACAGGTTATTAGGTATCCTGCTCAAATCAGTTTTCCAGTTCCTCGCATTGAAATCCGGCTTTAAGAAGTGTTGCCCGGACTGCGTGGGGAGCTATGCGATCGGTTTCAATGCGTAAGATGCGTTCGGCATCATGAAAATCAATATTCCATTTACGAATTCCTTCAAGATTATTCATATAGGGTACAAGCAACTTCAATTGTTTTTTGAATCGAACATTTGTTCGGAAGACCTGGATATGCATGTCTTTTGTTTTCGGCTTTGAAAAAATCAGGAGTCAGGTTGTTGTGTGTCCGCCGATCGTTGTCCCCACCGGCCACATCGCTGCT
>DATLDA010000403.1:0-8606 GCA_035526135.1 Flavitalea sp. | reverse complement strand
AAATCCAGCAGCCCGAAAAAGGCTGTACGGGTTCAATTCCCGTCTCGGGTACAAATAGATTTAGTATAAACAGAACGGACTACAGTTGAATAAATGGCATTGAGCTACGCCGCAATCACCCGCGTCACCTTGCTGATATCTGCTGAAACTTTCTGAATAAATTCCAATTGTTCCTGAAGATTTACGTCCGGCTTACCGGGCACCTTCACCTCCATCCGGATCCTCGATTTTTCCAAATGAGCTGGTGTTAACAATCGCACACTTCCTTCAAGCATTGCAATCGCACGTTGTATTGTTTGTAATGAATCTTCGTTAAATATTTCCGCATTCTCCCTTCGCAGTGAATCAGCAACACTTGCAATATTGGACGATAATACATTATTCAGAATAACGAATTCGAATATTTCTTTTTTATGTCGTTGTGTTGTTTTTGGTTCAGATAACATTCTCCGGAATGCTGCCGAAAGATTAGCCATATGTACAAAAAGGTCTTTCCGGGCGAGCTTGTACTCGAGCAGTGGAATGTTTTTTCCGGCAATTAAAGCATGCAACTGTATCAAATAATTGAGATTCGCTTTCAATACCTCCAACATATAACCCGCAACCTTGCCCGACTCCCATTGGGGAAATAAAAGATAACTCGCGGCGAAGGCCAATGCGGACGCGATAAGGGTATCCAGCAATCTTTCCTGAACTAATTCAAACGAACCCATGCCCAGCAACTGGAAAAGCAGGAGGACGTAAGGTGTGGTGAAAATAACCATCACGATATAATTCAATCGCTGAAATGTATAGGTGCCGATCATGAAGAGGACAATTAATACGAATAAAGCAGCTTTGTCAGTAATAAAATAAAGTAATGCAACGCCCGCCAGGCCACCACCAATCGTTCCTATTATTCTCTCAATGTTGCGTTGTTTGGTAAAACTGAAACCTGGTTTCAGGATTACAATGATGGTCAGTAAAATCCAGTAACTATGATGGCCTGTTGAAATTGATTTTGAAATAATAAATCCGGCAGCACAGGTGATTGTCATTCGTATAGCATGCCGGAAAATTGCAGAATCCTTTCGGAAGTTGTCTTTCAGTAACTGCAGATCATATTGCTGCGGTGTTACAAATCTTTTGAGGTCCGCATGGAGCTTTTTTTTGCCGAGATCTTCTTTACGGTAATATTTTTGAATTGATTCAAAGTGATCGGTCAATGCGCGGAAATTAACCAGGATCTTGCGTAAAATTATTTTATTGAGTCCGTCTTCCGGAAGGCTATTGATCACCGTTCTCAGTTCTTCCAAATCCTTTCTGATATCGATTTCTCTTCTGAAGGTTGTATTAGATTGAATTGCCAGTCCCAGCCTATCCAATTCTCCCGCCAACCTCGTGATCATTGCGGAAATTGTTTCAAGGATACCCGTGCCGCCGAATCGTTCCCGTAATACCGAATAATTGTACCAGGTCGCCATGATCTGTTCATAGAGGTCCATTAATTCGGAGAAAATGAGCACCAGCATGTGACCTGTCTTTCCTGGATCATCCGGTAGTTCGGTCACATTAAATAATAAATCCCGAACCGCATCCTGTTTTTCATTTACAATTACCTGTTGGGCGATAAGCAATCTGTATTGTTCTTCCAGGGAAGTAGCCGGATCATAAAGTGTAGATTTGGTGAAGAGGTACCGGGCTGTTTCATGTATGCATTCACCGAGAGTTCGCTGTGCCGGACGGAAAGGGGCAAAGTGATAAAAAAACAGGGCAATCAACATATACCAGATCCCACCAAACAGAATCAACACACTTTCTGCAACGACAAGTTCAGGTGGCAGCAATAAATCCATTCGAAGGATCATTACCAGCAATCCCGCTGTACCAATAGCCGTAGCGAGATTTCCGTATACACTGAACATGGAGAATATAAAAGCAGCTGAAACAATCAGTAAACCAAGCGGTAATGCATGTCCACTGGCAAATCCTGTAAGTATGCTCATAACGGAAACAACCATTGTTCCGTACAGCATGGACTTCCGCTTATTCTCTACCGGTGACGGACCATCACAAATGCTCACGCAAAGTGCACCGGTTGAGACAAGAAACCCAATCTCAAGGCTGCCAAACTGAGCACAGATAAAAACCGGCAATACAATTTCAACAGTGATCCGGATCCCATCCGCCAGGTATTGACTGAAGAGAAAATACTGAAGCTGCTGCGTCCTTTTTTTGCTGTTGATCAATGAAAAGAATAAAATAAAGTTTAAGGTAATTGTATTCGCGACACTTTTTTTTATTCAAAAGAATATTCCGATCAGGTTATAATTCTTTGTATCCAGCAGGCACCCGGTAATGCATCTGGCTGGCCGGCAAACACCGGACATTTCTCTGCCAACAATGCACGGTGATGATGCGCCAGAAAATTTAATGCCCCGATAATCCGGAAGTCCCTGTTCAAAGTCAGAAAAGCTTCCAACAGATATTGTTCATTCCAAAACACGTGTTTATGGATCCATTCGACCGGATAATCTTTTGGTGTAAAAATATCGTGTACATGGATCAGCACTCCGGGATTTATTAACGGTAATACCTGCAGGAATTCAAACAGCACATCTCCCTGAGGCCGTATTATATGAGATGAATCAATAAATAAAACATCATTGCTTTCGAGTTGTTGAAAAAAGGCAGGCGAAATAGTTTCCACCTTTTCTCTGATGAGTTTGATATCAATTTTCTGAAGCCACGGTTGCTCATAAGGCTCAATGCAAACGTGTTCTATCCGGTACTCTTTATCCTCACTCTGATTTTGCAGAACCGCATTTCGCACCATAAGTGTGGAAAATCCACTTCCGATTTCGAAGAATCTTCGCGGTTTGAAATGCCGGACTATATTATACAAATACTCTGCATCTCCTGAAGCATAGGAATGATTGTTATAATAATATGCGAGGTCTTTTTGTTTATTTATCGGGATGGCCAGTAATTCATCATTGTAATGAAAGCGGGATAGGAGTTCTAGCTGAGCGGGTTCATTAAGATCAATTCCCGGCAGGTACCGGTCCTTGTTTAAAGGCTGAACGAGATGCTTTTTGGGATTGATCAGGGGTTCATAATAGTGATCTATTACTGGCAACACGCCAATGTTCATAAAAATGGAATCTTCGATCACGCCGGGCTTCAACTTTTTTACCAAACGAAGCCATAATGCAGCTAAAAATGTGAATGGAAGTCCGATGAAGAGAACACAATGCGCAACAAATCTTTTCATGAAGGGGAGACACAATTTCGGCAAAGATAGTGACAGACGATTTCAGATTTCAGATTTGCGATTGCAGAATTATATTTCATGCAAAGAAGAAAAGGAAGCAAAGACGCAAAAAATCTGAAAACGCGAATCTAAAATTATTCATACCTGTATTCGACCGTGCCCAACAGTTGCCGGCCTTTGTTGTAAACAGCTTCTTTTGTTTTCAATCCACGTTCGTCGTAAGAATACATCCATTTTTGGTAATCACCGGAAGGTGGCACGACCATCATGCTGCGCAATTTTCCTGAGCCATCGTATTCGAAAATATAATCCGGTAACAATCTTTTTGCTATGGGGTTATAATGAACAATGTCTGTCAACCGGCCTTTATCATCGTAATAATAGTAATAGGGAATAAGTGAGAGATTGTTTCTGCGACTGTTTTCTTCCACTATATTTCCTTTTTCATCGAGGATGAAATCGATATAAGTCGTGTCGCGATTGTTCCTGATTTTCCACATCGAAACAGGAGCGCGATTTACATACTTCCAGATGTGTTCTTCCTTTTCAATGGCCTGTCCTGATGAAGCACTAATGTTCAACACGCGTGATACCTGGTTTGCGGGATCATAATTGTATTCTGTTGTACTTGACGCGCCATCGGTGGTATCCACACTTTTGATCAGGAGACCCGAAGGATTATAAGTGGTTAATAAATGCGATTCATTGGATGGTGTGCGGCTAATAGTTGTAACGGTTGAATAATCCTGATTGAATTCCTGTTGCACCTGTATACCATCCGCTGAACCGGTATTGCTCTCACTACTGGTGGCTTTGATCGCACGGATCTTATAGGTTTTATATTTCTGTAGTTGTTCAGAGGTTTGTTTTGGCATCAGCAGGTCTTTATAGTAAAACTGTGCATGAGCGGATGCGGTGCAAATCAGGAAAACGAAGAATAGAATATGTGATTTCATAAATTGAAAAATAGTGATCGTTTAACGTAATTCCATTTCATTTATGCAATAATGATTGATCCTTTTGGAAAAGACTCTTTATCTGGCGGAAGTGTTGGCACGTATAGAATCGGGATGAATGCTTGCCGCAAAATAATGAGCTAAGTTGCAGAAAGCCAATTTTTTCTGTAAACTGTACCCTTTCCTTATTTTTAGTTAAAATTTACACTTGTCGCACTCAAATGAGCGCTCTGAAAAGGTTTGTCTGAATTGCAGAGCGGAAATCTATGGATTGTATTGTCATGTTTGCGGTCAGGAGAACCGGGAGCCGAAAGAATCTATCTGGGCGCTCATCAGTCATTTTTTTCATGATCTTACCCATTTCGATGGCAAATTCTTCAGCACACTTAAATACCTGATCTGGAAGCCCGGCTTTCTTTCGAGGGAATACCTGATTGGAAGAAGGGCCAGCTACCTGAATCCCGTAAGGATGTATGTATTTACATCTGCAGTTTTCTTTATCTTCTTTTTTGCAATGTTCAATGCTAAAACAATGGGCATAGCGGATACGCAAAAAAGAATGCAATCGGATTCAGTCCGGCTTAGAATAGATAGTATCATGCGTGCAAACAAAAGGGGAATTTCACCAAAAGATTCTGCTGATGTCATCAACTGGTACAAAGACAATAAGGATTCGCTTTCCACTACTTATAAGAATAAAGGTTGGGGAGTCAGATTTTCGAAGTATGATTTTAACTCAAAAAAATCATACGATTCAGCACAAAGATTGCTTCCTTCCGCAGAAAAGGACAGTTGGTTGACGAAAATGTTTACATATAGAACAATCGAATTAAAATCGAAATACAAGGAAAATGATTCCAAATTGTTATCGGATCTCATTGATTCGTTTCTGCATTCATTTCCTTACATGTTGTTTGTATCATTGCCTTTGTATGCCCTGTTTTTGAAACTGTTGTACATCAGGCGGAAACAATTTTATTATACCGACCATACTATTTTCCTGCTGCACCTGTACATTTTTACTTTTATTATCCTTTTACTATTCTTTTCGCTTGGAAAGTTGAGAGATGTTATGGGTGTAAGTGATCTGGAATGGCTACAGGCAGCTTTCCTGATCTATGGAGTGATCTACACACTTCGTGCAATGAAAAAGTTTTACAACCAGGGTTGGGGTAAAACCATATTTAAGTTCATCTTGCTTAATATACTTGCGTTGATATCACTAATATTTCTTTTTACTGCATTTTTCGTTCTTACTATTTTCCGCATTTAATATGACCACCAATACCGCAGCAATAGCATTCGAAAGGTTGATAATTATCATGAATGAACTGAGAGAAAAATGTCCCTGGGATAAAAAGCAAACCATTCAAACCCTTCGGTCAATGACAATCGAGGAGACATATGAACTGGCTGATGCAATTACTGAGCACGATTTTAAAGGGATACGTGAAGAAATTGGTGATTTGCTTCTTCATATTGTTTTTTATGCAAGGATAGGGGAAGAACAAGGGGAATTCACGCTGGAAGAAGCAATCAAAGGGATCTGTGAAAAGCTCATAGCAAGGCATCCGCATATTTATGGGAATGTTCAGGTCAAAGACGAGGAAGAGGTAAAGCAGAATTGGGAAAAACTCAAATTAAAAGAAGGTAAATCGTCCGTACTGGAAGGGGTGCCCAAAGCATTGCCCGCCGTCGTTAAAGCGACTCGTTTGCAGGAAAAGGCACGTCAGGTAGGTTTTGAATGGGATAAGCGTGAACAGGTTTGGGAAAAAGTAGAAGAAGAAACAATAGAATTGAAAGAAGCGATTGCAGGCGAAGATCCAGATAGAATAGAAGAAGAGTTTGGCGACTTGTTGTTTTCACTCATCAATTACGCACGATTTTTGCGGATAGATGCCGAAAATGCATTGGAACGGACAAATAAAAAGTTCATCGAAAGATTTAGGCGAATGGAACAAAAAGCCATTCAGGAAGGGAAATCCTTGCATGAAATGACACTTTCCGAAATGGATGCCATCTGGAACTCCATCAAAAAACAAAATACCGGCACTTGAAAGATCTTTTCAAAAAACTTACCGGGAAGAATATTTACTTATTGGTGATTGGGCTGGGATTGTTCCTGATCGCTTTTGTGATCAACAGATATATTGTCGGCACGACCTCCGCCTTATATTATTCAAAACTGATTGAAGAAGATATCCAGGGAAAAGAAAAAGATTTCCTCGATTTATCAAAAGACACCGCTACCCTCCGCGCCTTGATTGAAAAAAATTATGACGCCTCATTTCTAAAAAAATATATTGAAAAAGAAATCGGGTTCGGTTTTTTTCTGTACGAGAAAGACGAAGTAAACCAGCCCCGCCTCCTGTTCTGGAACACACAGAATGCACTTCCCCCACTTAATTTTCTGGGAGAAAGCGATGCAAGCCGGGTTATAAAACTAAACAACGGCTGGTATGCTTATCTCAGTCAGACAGTTGTACTCGATGGCAAGCAATATGCTCTGGAAGGGTTGATCCCGATCCTATGGAAGTTCTTTGTTGAGAATGAAAAGCTGAAAAAGGAATTTGTTTCATTTAAGGATGCGCACAAAAGAGTAGATATCAGTTTCCACGAAACACCTTATACTGTTACGAGTTATTTCGGGAATATTCTGTTTTACCTGCAAAAAACAACATTGCATGAACAACGAAGCAATTTCTGGTCAATTATCATGGTAATACTGGGGATACTACTTCTCTTTTTATACATTCACAATTTTGCACATTATATCTATGAACAAAGAGGCCTTTGGGTTGCCGGTGCATTTCTTACCACAGTAGTAGTAGCCATGCGACTGGTCACTTATTATAAACCCAGGCTACTCGATCTGAGGCAATTTTCTTTGTTTGATCCCGCGATTTACAGTTCGAGTTTTGTGCTCAGTTCGCTGGGCGATCTGCTGATTAATGCAACACTATTTTGCTGGATCGTTATGTTCATCAACCGGCGCATTCACGAATTTACATTCAGCAGATTCAATACATCCTGGAAGAATTGGGCCGTAGTTTTAATCGCACTGGTGCTTCAGGTTGCTTTTACCTTCGTTTTTGCTGACGTACTGCAAAGTCTGGTTGCTGATGCTCAGATTTCTTTCAATGTCACCAACCTGGATAGTCTTACTATCTACAGTTTTATCGGCATTTTGATTCTTGCTATTCTCGTGCTCAGTTACTTTTTTATATCTCAGATCTGGGGCATTCTCATTGAGCGGCTGATTGGACGAAACCCGTACATCGTTCTTTTCCTGACGGTAACAATTGGTCTTATCATCCTTACACTTACGGAAAATACCGCTGTTATTGAACTGAACTTGTATGTGCTTGTATGGCTTACGGTATATCTGTGGCTGATGCAACAAAATTTTTTGTCGGGCCTTCGCTTCAACCTGAATGTCTCAGAAATCCTGTTTTGGCTTTTTGTGTTTTCTTTTTCCATAGCGGCCGTGATCATTTTTGAAAACCGGAAAATTGAATTTGAACAGCGCAAAAGGTTCGCAGAAAAATTATCCATCCAGGCCGACCCAACAAGTGAAAGATTGCTCAGCATTGCACTCACTTATCTTGATAACGATTTTCTTTCACCGAATTTTGAACGCTTTCATGTAAGGCAAACGAACGCCATGTTGAAAGACAGTATTGTTCAAAAGAACTTCAGCGCTTATATTGACAAGTTCGACACAAAGATTTATACGTTCGACCGGGCCACTGCACCACTTCACAACAACGATCCCGTTTCTTTCGATACGCTGAATACCATTTTCCGGATACAGGGAAAAGAAACCAATGTTACTGATCTGCGTTACTTTGAAAAGTCCTTCGATAAATTTTCCTACATATTCAAAAAGGAAGTCAAAGATTCTTCTGGTCTGAACATCGGATATTTCTTTGTTTTATCTGAGCCTAAAAAATATAAAAGTGATGCGCTGATCCCAGAATTATTCAAACAGACACAACAACTGATCCCGGAATATTCACCAGGATATTCATATGCGATCTATAACAATCTGGAATTGATCGAACATTATAATGAGTATCCTTTTTCAACCCAACTATTGCCTGAACAGGTCCCACGAACAGAATTCGTTCGAAAACAGGAAGGCTCATATGAACAACTCTGGTACCGTCATACAGGAGACAAAGTGGTCGTTATTGTCAAAAAAGACAACTCCTTTATCGAGGCGATCACATTATTTTCTTATCTGTTCAGTACATTTTTGTTCCTGCTTGCTGTTTACAGGCTCGCTGCCCTGCTGATCCGATCACGGATGCAACCGCAGGTGCTTCGTCAATACTGGCAATTCAGTATCCGATCCCAGATCCATAGTACGATCATTCTTGTGAGCCTCTTATCTT
>DATLDA010000401.1:0-18826 GCA_035526135.1 Flavitalea sp. | reverse complement strand
GAATCCATAATATTTAGCCGGCTTTTCAACATATTCTTTAAGTGACAAGAGTAACGGATTATCAGAAGTATTCCTGTGTAGTATTTTCGAATACATAGCTTCTAAAAAACTTGTTTTTTTCCTGAGAATGATGGTACAGTTTTGTTCTCCATTTTTAGGTATGATGAAAAAAGAAAAGAAGATCGTTTTGTTTTTTTGTTTTTCTTCTACATAAATACCATATGGACTTATTTTTTTTGCCGCGATAGATAGGTTGCCAGCGTTTATAAAGGGAAGATGTTCTGCGGAATTTCCTTGTTGGAAAATAGACGTATCACGGATCTTCTTAAGAGCCGGGTGCCACAACTTCCATTTTTCAAGGTTGAGGATCGAAATTGAAACATTTCCAAGCGGTGCCTGAATATCTATCTGCTGATCTGAAGTAGCCGGTACCAATGCACAGATTACAGTGAGCATGATAATTGTACCTGCAATAAGTAGTGTGACTTTATTTCCTTTTTTGCGCATAGGATTTCGGGGTCGGAAAGAACTACCAGTGGACTTCAATTTCTTCCGCATTTTCCCAACCTGTTGGATTGTATTTATCTTCCAGTGCATCCGGGTATACCAGGTGACATCCTCCCTCTTTTACAAAATACAATGCTGTCTGATCTAACAAAAATTGAGAAATACTGAAAGGGACCAGCATTACTTTTTTATGCGTTACTGAGGAAGCGCTGAAGTAGCCCAATGCGAGGTCATCGGGATTTGCGACATTGTAAATGTTTCCCTCAATCGGTGCCGGAAGAGGATCAAGGATACTTCCAGTTTTTGCATTTTGTTCCTCAAACCGTTTCCAGAATTGAAAATGTTCGCGTGTGATCGCCTGTTGCGAAATATCAAGATAATGGCGCCCAAACCAATAGATAGGAGAACGGTAAATGAATTGTTCGCGAATTGTATTCCCATTGATTGAAGCATCAGAAAAAGTTGTCACAAATGGCCGGTTGATCAGCTGAGTACAATAAATCCATTTTATGCAATAATTCCCACAGGGAACACCTGTAGCTTTTCGCGGCACCCAACTGTATGCTTTCCACAAATAATAATTTTCTTCTCCGGGGGGATCATTTACATCAACAAAAATTTTAAGATCGGTAGGATGTTGAAAATCGTAATCAGCATCAAATTCAACTTTGCTAACATGTAAGTCTGTGACAGGTGCGGCAATCTTTTCGGGTTGGGAAATATAACTTCTTCCATCCTGAAGTGTGATATGTACCTGATAAGCCTTACCGGATTGCCCGATAAATGTTGTATCTGTTGTTACATAAATGCCATTGCCTTTATAAGTAAGCGGTGTACTTCTGCCGATATTGTCGGCGATGCTAACCTGTGCGTCTTCAATGATAAGGCTGTCAGGTATATTTTGTCCAAAACGGTAAGGACCGGAAAAACTAAGTTTAACCTGGTACGGAGTGGTATCTGTAGTAATGCCGCCTTCTACTACCAGTTTCGGAGTTACTGTACGGAGTGGAGGTCTGATCTCCTTGATACAGGAAACCATCGAAAAAAAGAAAGCGAGTATTACAACCAACCGGATGTTATGCAAAGGCATCGTTTTTAAAAATAATAGTCCAAGTAAACTTGTAAACAATTTTCATTAGAAATAATAATTCCAGCTGATTGAAGGAATAACCGCACCGATCACAGACAAACGGTATGCCTTCAAGGCTGAACTTTCTCTTCTGAAAAAAACGGAGTAAGTATTTGCTCTTCCATAAATATTATAAACTGAAAAATTCCATATACTATATTTCTTTTGACTTTCATACCGCCTCGTTACACACGAAAGGGATATATCGAGCCGGTGGTAAGCCGGTAAACGATCCATATTCCGTTGCGAATAGTTGGTAACAATGGTATTGTTGATGGAATAGTTTCCATCCGGATAGGTAGCGGGCCTTCCGCTTGTGTAAATAAAATTCGTATGGAATGACCATCCACCACGAAGTTTATATTTAGTGAGGATCGAAATGTTATGAGGGCGGTCGTAGTTTGTGGGATAATATTGTCCATCGTTTACACGGTCGATGGCGAATTCTGTTAGTACGCGCGTGAAGCTTCTTGAATAACCATAATTTACCTGTCCTGTTAATTTGCCTGTATTTTTAGATACACTTACTTCAGTACCATATGCATATCCTTCGGCGGGAAGTAACGCAGTTTCAATTACCGGATTCAGTAAAAGCATTGCTCCGTTTTTGTATTCTACCTGGTTCTTTAAATTTTTATAATACCCTTCAAGTGAAAGATCATACCCGATTAAATTACGGAAGATGCCTGCAGAATATTGATCGCCTGTTTGTGGTCTTAAATAACTATCGCTAAGTTTCCAGAAATCAACAGGAGAAATTGCATTTGTATTTGTGATTAGATGCAGGAATTGCTGACCGTGATGGTATCCGAGCTTAAGTGAAGTTTCCGGACTAAGGGCGATTTTCAATGATATCCGCGGTTCAACGCCACTGTACTGGCTGATAAGATCACCATTCCGGTATCGTATCGTGTCTGTAATTGTTTCTTTCGACATTGGTACACCGGCCTGATAAGCATAGGTGCTTTTTTCTCCGCGGTATTGATATACAACATACCGCACACCTGCCTGGATGGAAAAAATTTTATTCAGTTCAATATCTGTATTTATGTAACCTGCCAGTTCTGCTCCTCTTTCTTTTTCCACTTGCCGTAAAATAACCTGAGAACTGTCGCTGTCCGGTGATTCTTTTGAAGGAAGGATATCATATTGTACAATACTTCCACCGGTATTGATTTTTATTTGTGGTGTCAGGGTATAGACAAGATTCATCTTGGCCTCTTTTTCATGGATAAAGGAACTGAGTACCGATTCATAGTTCTTTGTCAGCCCTTCAAGATCAGAATCAAATCCACTATAAACTCCATTCAATTGTAGTTGCCATTTGGAAGAAAGAATTCCGGTATAATTCAGCGAAGCTACATTACTCCTCCAGGCATAAGCGGTGGTGGAATCAAATTTAAAACGGTCAAGACTTCGATACAGAGTAATCGATACGGCATGATCTTTTGCGATCATGTATTGTGCTTTCAGCAGCCCGTCATAAAAAAATGCCCGGCTTTTTTTGATGTTTTTTGGAAATAAATTGAGCAAAAGATTTGGGTATGCGACCCTGCCACCCACTGCAAACGTCAATTTATTTTTAATGGCAAATCCTTCGGCAAAGAAGCGACCGCTTACCGGGCTGATGCCACCACTGTATCTCGTTCTTTCAGAATTCCCAGGTTTTACATTGATGTTCAACAGGGAGGATAATCTTCCTCCAAACTGCGCAGGGATAGTTCCTTTATATAAGGTGATATCCTGCGCCACATCCGGACTTACGGTGGTATAAAAACCCAGAAGGTGGGAAGTGTTGAAAAGTGGCGCACCATCCAGCAATACCAGGTTTTGGTCTGCGTTACCGCCCCTTACATAAAATCCTCCGGCTCCTTCACCTGCAGTAATGACCCCTGGTTGAAGCGTCAATGCTTTCAGGATATCCGGCTCTCCGAAAGCTACCGGAATACGTTTCAATTGTTCCGGGTTCACCCTAACAATTCCCATTTCGGTTTCCTTTACTTTATTTTTTCTGAACTCCGCATTTACTATTACTTCATCAAGTAGCGTGCTTCCTTTCTTTTTTATGCCAAACTGGATCGATTGATCTGTAAAAAGCGAAACGGAAAAATTTTTTGCGTTGTATCCAACGTAGGATATTATCAAACTATACTCTGCCGGCTCCAATGTGAGAACAAATCGACCACTGTCATCCGTAGTAACGTTCCGTAAAGGCTCCCGTATATGAATGGTAGACCCCTTCAATGGTTCATGGGTATCGAAATCTATTACCTGTCCATTAAGCGTTCGCACAATTTGCGCAGACACAGGAATAGTAAAGATTCCGGTAAAAAGCAGAATGAGGGAAAGTTTGATCATTATTATTATAACTGTCGCTGTTGTACAAGATACAAAGCCTGATAATGTACTGACATTGAAATTATGTTATCTGATGCACTGAAACCAATTACCGCGGCTCCTTACACTTGCTGATTATGAGTAAACTGTATTGCCTATTTTCGCGCCATGCCAGTAAAACCCCTGGGAAGATCTGTTTTTGGAAACCCGAAAAACGCCGGTAACCTCCTCACACGACAGGAAGCGGAGACTCTTTTGCATGAATGGGTTCCGAATGAACGATTGCGATTGCACATGAAACAGGTTGCCACTCTGATGGCAGCCTGGGCAGTAGAGAAAGAACAGGCGGATGAAACCTCGGCCTGGAAATGGGAGCTGGCCGGACTACTTCATGATGCGGATTGGGAAAAATATCCTGACGAACATTGCCGGGTCATCATTGAATATCTTGAATCAAAAGAAATCGATCCGGAAGTGATCCATTGCATCGCTTCGCATGGTCCACGCCATTTCGGAGTAGAGCCGGTATCAACCATGGATAAGATGATTTATGCTTTCGATGAATTGTCCGGATTTATTCATGCCTCCGCTTTGATCCGTCCGACACGGTATGAAGGAATGGATGTTAAAAGTGTACAGAAGAAACTAAAAACGCTTTCATTTGCTGCGCAAGTGAACCGGGATGAGATTACGGATGCAATCTCAAGAATTGATCATTCACAGGAGGAAATCATACAATTCATACTGGATCATCAAAAAGGAGTCGGCTTATAATCCATTCAGACGTTGTCATAAAGCCGACGATCTCAGTGTGCGATTGTAGATTTTCATGGTCCCAATACCATATTTTGGTTGTCATCTTAAAATACCGTCAAAAATTTTATTGTATTTCAATTGGTTGTAAAGGTTGCTTTTAAAATAGTTTGCTCATTTTTTGGTAGATACTACTGACAAGACCTACCTTTGCGCTCCTTTAAAGAAGGATTCCTCCGGGTTGGCGGGAAAAAAACATCAGTAATGAGCAATTTACATTTTACAACAAAACATGCAAATGCGGCTACCATAAAACACAACTGGCATGTTGTGGATGGTACCAATCAAACCGTCGGACGCATGTGTGCTAAAATAGCGGCGGTCCTTCGTGGGAAGACCAAGGCTTATTATACGCCACATGTGGATTGCGGCGACTATGTCATCGTAATCAACGCCGAGAAAGTAGTCTTCACCGGCAATAAGATGGAAGAAAAAGAATACCTCACGTATTCCGGCTATCCCGGAGGCCAGAAGGCAGAAATTGCCCGCGACCTCATCAAACGCAGACCCGAAGCCATTGTAGAGCGGGCGATTAAGGGTATGCTTCCAAAAAACAGACTCGGCAGAAAGATGTTCAAAAAACTTTTTGTGTATGCGGGCGATAAACATGAGCATACGGCACAAAAACCACAACCTTTAACTTTCTAATCAATATAAATGGAAAAGCAAAAAAACGGTATTGGTCGTCGTAAAGAAGCTGTAACGCGCGTGTTCCTTTCAAAAGGACAAGGCAAGATCACGGTCAATGATAAAGACTACAAAGAATACTTTTCACTTCAATACCTGCAGAACCAGGTGGAACTTCCTCTGAAAACATTACAGGCGCTGGATAAATATGATGTAAAGATCAATGCAGCCGGGGGTGGTATTAAAGGCCAGGCAGAAGCGGCCAAACTCGGTATCGCGCGGGCACTAGTAGAATTGAATGCTGAATGGCGCCCTGCCTTAAAAGCGGTTGGTGTGCTGAAGCGGGATCCCCGTTCTGTAGAAAGGAAGAAATTCGGTCATAAAAAAGCACGTCGCAGCTTCCAGTTCAGCAAACGATAAAATAGTTCTTAGTTCAAGGTTTTGAAGCGACGGCTGATAGCTGATTGCTGACAGCCATATCAAATTCAAACATTACTTATAATAATTACAATGGAAAACAACACTTCATTACAACAACAGTTACTCGAAGCCGGTGTGCACTTTGGTCACCTGCGTAAGAAGTGGAATCCGAAGATGCTTCCTTTCATCTTCGCTGAAAAGAAAGGGATTCATATCATTGATCTGAATAAAACAACTGAAAGCCTGCAGGAAGTCGCAGGTGTTTTGAAACAGATTGCACGAAGCGGGAAGAAGATCATGTTCGTGGGTACAAAGAAACAAGCCAAGGAGATCGTTACGGAATGCGCACGCCGTGTCAATATGCCGTTTGCTACCGAAAGATGGCTGGGTGGAATGCTTACCAATTTCAATACTGTTCGCAAGAGCGTAAAGAAAATGCAAAGCATTGATAAGATGTTGAATGATGGAAGCGCGGAAAGCCTGACAAAGAAAGAAAGATTGCAATTGCAGCGTGACAGGGACAAAATGGATAAAGTACTCGGAGGTATTTCTCAATTAGGAAGAGTACCGGCGGCGTTGTTCATTATCGATATCGGACATGAACACATTGCATTGGCAGAAGCAAAACGTCTGGGCATTACCACTTTCGGGATGGTTGATACGAATTGTGATCCCAACCGGGTTGATTTTGCCATTCCTTCCAATGATGATGCTACCAAGTCGATTGCTATCATTACCCAATATATCACTGCAGCAATCGCAGAAGGACTTGCAGAGAGACAGGCTGCAAAAGATGAAGAAGTAGAAGATACAGGCAGTGATGAAAATGAAAAGAAAGCAGCACGACTGCAGGCTGAAGCGGAAGCGGAAGCGGCACGTGGACGCGGAGGCAGATCGCGCAGTGGCAGTGGGTCGCAGGGACCAGGATCAGGCGGGCCACAGCGTCGCAGGACCGGCGGACCAGGTGGTGGCGGTGGAAACCGAAGACCAGGCGGTGGAAGGTAATTTGAAATTGGAATCCACTATTGCAATGAGTTTCTTTCTATCAACAATGATTGCTTTCTATAGCAACATTTCAAAATAATTTGATCATGTCAACAGCAACAATAACAGCGGCTGATATCAATAAACTTCGCCAGGCGACTGGCGCAGGAATGATGGATTGTCGCAAAGCACTTACAGAAACAAATGGAGATTTTGAAGCAGCGATCGACTGGCTCCGCAAAAAGGGCGCAAAAGTAGCTGCTCTTCGCGGTGATCGGGAAGCGAAGGAAGGAGTAGTACTCGCAAGAACAACTGCCGATCATAAAACTGGTATTACACTTTGCGTGAGCAGCGAAACGGATTTCGTTAGCAAGAACGCAGATTTCGTCTCGTTTGCACAGAGCATTGTCGAGGCAGCGGTTGCTAATAACGTAAAGAGCGTGGATGAATTAAATAATGTTAAGATCAACGGCGCAAAAATCGCAGACCTGGTAAATGATAAACTGGCAAGCATCGGAGAGAAGATTGGTATTACGAAATTTGAACGCGTTGATGCACCTTATGTAGCGTCCTATATACATGGAGCGAACCGGATTGGTGTCTTAGTGGGAATGAATAAAGAAGCAGAAGATGCCGGTAAAGATGTGGCTATGCAAATTGCTGCAATGAATCCGGTAGCTGTAGATCCATCGAGCGTTCCTGCATCTACAATAGAAAGAGAAAGAGCAATCGTTACAGAGCAGATCCAGGCAGACCCGAAAATGGCAGGAAAGCCTGCGGATATGATCGGCAAGATAGCAGAGGGAAAATTAAATTCGTTTTTTAAAGAGAGCACTTTATTAAGCCAGCCTTTTGTGAAGGATAGCGCAAAAAGTGTGGCTGATCACCTGAAATCAGTTTCGCCTGATCTTAAAGTGATCGAATTCAGGCGCGTTGCATTAGGATAATAGTATGGGAGCCGGTTGGCTCCTTTTTTTTTGATCAGCGTTATTTGATGGAATTATTAATAAATGAGCGATTACAATTTCTGTCGCCTACCAACTGCATACTGCCATTTTAATAATCAGGCTTTCAGACCCAATAAAAAAAACCTTTTCTTTGCACAGCATTAAATCCCTTCTTTCATTACATGCCGCATTACAAACGTATTCTGCTTAAATTATCCGGAGAGTCATTGATGGGAGATAAAAGTTCAGGATTGGATCCTGCAATGATTGAATTATATGCCAAAGAGATCAAATCAGTGGTGGAAGCAGGTGTCGAAGTAGCCGTCGTGATTGGAGGCGGGAATATTTACAGGGGAATGAATGAGAAGGAAACCGGGATTGAGCGTGCGCACGGTGATTATATGGGAATGCTTGCCACCGTGATTAACGGAATGGCCATGCAGGCTATGCTGGAAAAAGTAGGTGTTTATACGCGCCTGCAGAGTGCCATCAAAATGGAACAGATTGCTGAACCTTATATACGCAGGCGCGCCATCCGCCATCTTGAAAAGGGACGCGTTGTGATCTTTGGTGCCGGAACGGGCAATCCTTATTTTACTACTGACACTGCGGGTTCTCTTCGTGCAATTGAAATACAGGCCGACGTGATATTGAAAGGGACAAGAGTAGACGGCATCTATTCCGCCGACCCTGAAAAGGATAAAACGGCAACCCGTTATGAGGAGATCACCTTTCGTGAATGCATTTCAAATAACCTGAAAGTAATGGATATGACAGCCTTCACCCTCTGTATGGAAAATAAGCTTCCCATCATTGTATTTGATATGAACCGGCTGGGTAATCTGATGCGGATCGTTCAGGGTGAAAAAGTGGGAACGCTCGTTACTGGCTGACAACATATTGTAAGATTTATAACTTAGGTTCCTTGCTATTGTGAAGAGATCACTGTATTTTACTTCCTGAAAGACCACCCAAGCGGTGGCTTTTTTATATCAGTACCATTCAATTCCCCTGAAAGACGGTCGTCATTTTATTCTGCTCATGCAGTATAGAATTTTTTCCGAACCGTTATGAATGCATACCTCCACATGTTGGGTTTAATATCATTTGGTCTTCTTGAACTAATCGTTTTCCAATTGGGAGCGGTCGGACTTGGCTTTGCTATTCACTTTTTCTGGACCAGCAGAAAAAATCTTCCGCCTTCAGCACCTCTGGTAAGATCGGACTATGACATCAACGAAGCGGATGAATGGAGATTGAAATATTATGAACAGTTAGATGTTCATGAAAAGCAATCGGAAAAAATGCGACGTGACGTGAAAGAAGCAACGGGTAATGAAAAAATGTTACGTCTTGAAATAGAAGAATTGAATGCACAGGTGAAAGAGTTGCAGCTTTCTCCTCCACAACCGGAAGCGGAAAATAACTATATGCATCAATTGGTGGCCGCACAGGAAAATTTGTCGGAGCACAATGAAAAAGTGAATCGCTTACTTGAACAGGTTGAGATGTTGCGTCACGCAGAAAGAAAACACCAGGAAACGCATAAAACGAATGAAAGTCTCTTACAACAATTACGCGAGTCGCAACATGCACTATCGATAAAAGATAATGAAGTACGACAGATTCGCAAACAACAAGGACTGGCCCATGAACTGGATGACAGGTTGAGGAAAGTGTTTGAAGAGTTCAATCTGATGCAGGATAAAGTGATAACACTGGAAAATCATCTCGCAAAACCCCAGATGCGCGGATTTGAATATGAAGATCTCCAACAGGCATATTTCAGACTAACAAAAGAATTTGATGAGATCAAGGGAAAACAACTCGCCATGTTGGAAGAAAACCAGCGGCTTTCACGGTTACTCGCTGATACCGAAGATAAATTGCGTGAAGCAAATTTCGTTCGTCAACAACTTAGTAAAAAAGTTACTTTCCTCGATGAATTGAATACGGACCTGCAGCAGGTGGCTACACAAAATAAGAAGATTGAAATGCAACTGAAACGCATTGCAGAAATTGAACAGTTGCTGAAGAAAGTGCCTGAGAAAGAAAATGAACCTCCACCCGACAAGTAAATCTTTCCGCTATTTCTTCCTTCCCCTTAATTTTACTTCAATTATCTATGGCTTCGATAGCAGATATCAGGAAGGAATACCGACATGCAGATTTATCAGAAAAATTTGCGGATAAAGATGCCATTGAACAATTTTCGAAATGGTGGAAGGAAGCGGTCTCAGCACAATTAGAAGAAGTAAATGCAATGACACTCGCCACTGCTTCACGTGATGGATTACCTTCTGCCCGGATTGTTTTGATGAAAGGGTTCGACAAGTCAGGTTTCGTATTCTTTACAAACTATAAAAGTTTTAAGGCAATGCAAATGGAAGAAAACCCGCGCGCCTGCGCAGTTTTTTTCTGGAAAGAATTAGAGCGTCAGGTACGGATAACAGGTCTTGTATATAAAGTGTCCCCCAGTGAGAGTGATACCTATTACAACAGCAGGCCTGAAGGAAGTCGAATAGGCGCGTGGGTTTCGCCCCAAAGTGAGGTAATTGAAAACCGTGAATGGCTGAGCATAAAAGAGAAGGAATATATTGAACGGTTTAGCATCACTCCGATTGTCAGACCTGAACATTGGGGCGGATATCGTATCAAGCCTATCTGCATTGAATTCTGGCAGGGACGACCCAACCGTCTGCACGATCGCCTGCAATACACCCTCGACGCTGATGGTAAATGGTTGATGGAGAGGCTGGCACCTTAAACTGGCTTTCAGCGGTCAGCAGTCAGCCCAACGAACCGACAAACTGTTATTAAATTAATTCACTTACACAGCTCACGTATCAGAGTATGCAACGATAAGCTAATGCTGATGGCTGACAGCTGAACGCTGACAGGTCATATAACTAAACCTTCACATTTTCATCTACTGATTCCGCGTCTTGTTTTCAATTCAAATTAAAGTAATGACACACCGCTACTTGTTGTTGCGAAGAAATCAGCAAACAGGTCCATATTCAGTAGATGAGCTTCAAAAATTGCCATTACAGGAATTTGATCTGGTGTGGATAGAAGGGATTAGTGATAGTTGGAAATTTCCGGGTGAAATTGAAGAGCTCAAAAGCTTTGCGCCGTATCTCGGCAATATGCAATTCAATTTTGAAAAACGAAAACCCGGTGTCGTTTCTTCACATGATTCTCTGAATTCATCTGTCAACCGCACGGACAATTCTTCATTGGAGAAGACGGAGCGACTGAATGATGTAAATTTATCTCGTGGTCAGCAAACTCAACATAAAACAAGTCAGAAAAATAATTTAGGCCTGAATCGAAAATCTGCCTTCTGGCTGGTTCCGCTTGCTGTACTCTTAATAGTTGGAATATGGATTGGTACTAACTGGCAGTATTTCCCCGCAAATGAAGAGATCGGTGTTCCCATGACGAACAATTCGAAAAAAACTCCGGTGGAAGTCAATAGGGAACAGCCGACGGTTGCTGACACAAAGCCTGAAGAAAAAACTCCGGAGATAGAAAAAAAAGTAGCGACAGACGAAATAGTTGATGAAGCGGAAGTGCCCGGAACTGAATTGTCCACCATCGATGTACGTGAACCTGAAGATGGAAATGAAGTTTCCGAACCAGAAAAAAATGAAGTACCCAAAAAAGGGTCACAAAATAAAGCTATTCTAAAATCCACTACACCTACCCCAGAAAAAAACGAAATTGCCGGGGGTAGAATTACTACTGACCAAAAGAATGCTGTAAGAAATAAAAATAATTCTGATAGGAATAAATTTGAATCGGCGCGGATTGCGAGCAACAAAAGAACAGCAGCTCCGTATAGCGATAATTCGCAAGTAGTTCAAAGTAGCGGTAAAATTAATTCGTCAAAAGAAAACGCGAAAGGTGCAACAGTAGCACTGAATACCGGACAGAAAAATACAACCTCGCAAAATGAACCTGTTAGTTATTTCTCGAGTAAGCAGGTACCGGTCGATAATCTCGTTGATGTAGATGGTAATTTTCAAATAACCGGGAAAGTAAATGGAATTGGTAACGCAGATATTACCCTTTACAACCGTTCGGGTAAAACGCTTAAGGCGGTGAAAGTGGAAGTGCAATACCTGGGAGAGAACAATACTGTGCTTGCAAAAAAGATCGTGACTTTTACAAATATTTCAACGGACGGTGCAGTGAAGTATGATCTTGCTTCTCATTCAAGCGCCCGTAAGATCGGATACAAAGTGTTATATATTAGTTCGGCTATAGGGGATTTTTATTACGAGCCGGTAGAATTGTTTTCATCAGCAAGCCGCTAATACAAGACTCATCAGGCCTTTTTCTTCACAGCTTTCTTTTTATTGGCAGGCCTGCTTTTACCGAATGATCCTTTGAATGTTTTCCCTTTCTTGGTTTTTTTATCACCTCTTCCCATGTTATTGTTTTTTTAGGCCTGCAAGGTAGCTGCAAAAAAGTGAATTCTAAAATGTAATAGGTGATCCTGAATGAAACGAGGGATTTGGTCGAATTTTAAATTGTCAACTTGTACTGAGCGAAGCCAATCTGCTTTGCCATTTCAGATTACAGAATAATCCGGAAAAGCATCCTAAACGAATGATTAGTGGATGAAGGAAAGACTTTGCGTCTTTACGTGACACGATCAAGTCACACAAAGCAAAAAAAAAGCCCCGGTGATATTTCGCCGGAGCTTTTCAAATTCGATACTGCAGGATTATAGTTTTCCCTGCAATTCTTTACCAGCCTTGAACCTGGCAACTTTTTTCGCCTTAATCTTAATAACAGCTCCGGTTTGAGGATTGCGGCCATTACGCGCGGCTCTCTTTGAAACGGAAAATGTACCAAAACCTACAAGGGTAACTTTACCGCCGCCTTTTAGAGTTTTAGTTACAGCTTCGATTACAGAATCCAAACATGCATTTGCCTGAGTTTTTGTAATACCTGCATCGTCGGCAACTTTTGAAATCAATTCAGCTTTGTTCATGGTGTAATTTTTTGTTTAAATGCGTGGAACAAATTTAACCGCTTTTTCATATCAGCAAAATTTTTCTCTTCAAATATTACATTCAGTCAACAGCGTATAAACCGCAACAGATAAGGATTTCAATGAAATGTCCGATCATTTTTTTTGATATCTAAAAAAGTGAAGCGCTGTAACTCGCTACAGGAGTGGCTTTTAGCATCCATCCTCTGAAATGCTTGCCAGTAAAGCGTTTGCGGGAATATACGTTGTAATTAAATACAACTGATTAAAAAATTTATTATCCACAATCAGTGAACAACGTTCATAATTGTCCTGAATGCGAGACAATCACTACCCCAACGTGCTACAACTTTTCCTAATTGTATGGCAACATCTTCTGCCGGTAACTGGTCAGACGGAATTTTTTCCGGTAAAAAATATTGGACACAATATGTTGGCCCATCGGTTTCATCAACTTCTGTTAGTCTGCACCATTGGTATTTTTCATATGAACCTGATTTCATCACATAAGGGATGTATTCGGATCTCATCCAATGTATCCATTCATTGTGAATATGCCAACTGACCTTCATCGTAATATTGCATATCGTCATATCGGGAATTAGAACTCAGTTATGATTGATCTCAAGGAAAACAGGACAATGATCACTGTGCTTCACATCCGGCAGTATCGTAGCATCCATCAGCCGCGATTGCAGTGAACCGGTAACGTTGATATAGTCGATCCGCCAACCCTTGTTTTGTTCCCGTATCCAGGGGAAACGCTGGGTCCACCACGTATAGAGATTGGGTTCTGTATGAAAATGTCGTAACGTATCAACAAAATCTGTTGCGAAAAATGAATCCAGCCAGGCTCTTTCTTCCGGGAGAAATCCTGAAGATTTCTTATTTCCTTTAGGATCATGAATGTCGATTTCCCGGTGCGCGATATTATAATCGCCGCATAGAATAATATTCGGATGCTTAATCCGCAGTTTATTAAGGTAGATAAGAAATTCGTTCAGCCATTTGTACTTGAATCCTTGTCTTTCTTCGCCCGTCGTGCCTGAAGGGAAATAGGCATTAATTAATCTGATATCGCGGAAATCAAGTTGTAGAATCCGGCCCTCATCATCACCGCAGGCTTCATTACATCCATAAGTAACATGATCCGGCTGGATCTTTGTAAATACCGCGACTCCACTGTACCCTTTTTTTGCTGCAGGGTACCAGTAATCATGATAACCTAGTTCAGTGATCAATTTGTGGTTTACATTATCTTTTCCCGCTTTTGTTTCCTGAATGCATATGACATCTGCAGGATCTGATTTTAACCAGTCAATAAATCCCTTTGACATTGCAGCCCTTATGCCATTTACATTGTAAGTAATGATTCGCATTGAGAAGATTTGTACCTGTTAAATTAAAAGTATGCGATCCAAACAGTCTGAATCAGAATAATAACTAATCTGTACGTTTGATATGCAATTTAGCTGAACTCAATATCACGGTATGGAAAAAAAGGAACCTCTCATTCCTGCAAAACAACACGTTTATTTAGAAGGGCCCAAAAACAGAACCTATGAACTTGGCTTTGCATGGAAAGTCTTCATGCAATTTTTGAAAGGATTCCGGACTTTGCATTTTGTTGGTCCCTGCATCACAGTTTTCGGATCCGCCAGATTTAAGGAAGATCATCCCTATTATATTGCGGCGAAGGAATTTGGTAAACGAATTGCTTCCATGGGTTTTACCACCATGACCGGAGGTGGTCCGGGGATCATGGAAGCAGCGAACCGCGGGGCTTTTGAGAATGGC
This sequence comes from Flavitalea sp., assembly GCA_035526135.1. Taxonomy (GTDB): domain Bacteria; phylum Bacteroidota; class Bacteroidia; order Chitinophagales; family Chitinophagaceae; genus Flavitalea. The sequence goes on along the minus strand of DATLDA010000401.1, from coordinate 4,260 downwards.
GGTAGTTCCGTTGGCTGCAATATTCAATTACCCTTCGAGCAACATGCAAATAAATACATGCATAAGTCCATCACATTCGAACATTTTTTTGTCCGCAAAACATTACTTGCCAAATATTCATATGCATTTATTATCATGCCGGGAGGTTTCGGAACAATGGATGAATTTTTTGAAACACTGACACTTGTACAGACGAAAACGGTTACCCAATTTCCTATTGTGGTATATGGGAAACAATATTTCAAAGAGTTGTGGGATTATATTGCTTTCATGGCAGAACAGGGAACTATTTCAACGGAAGATTTGAAATTGGTTGTACTCACAGACAGTATTGATGATGCCATGGATCATATTCAAACTTATATCAAGCGCAATTATAAAATCCTTCCCCGAAAAAAAAGATGGTGGCTGCTGGAAAAAAGGTGACAGATTTTAGATTTAAAATTTGCGATTGCAGATTTAAAGAAACGAACAGATAGTTACACATAGAAAAAATTTCTTTCACAGTTTTGCCACCTTTGCACCTTCAGCCGTGTGTGCGGGCCGCTGTGAAATCTAAAATCGCAAATGCAGATCCTTCGCTTCACTCAGGACAAGTCTTAAATCAATCATATTCCAATATGGGCCGCAACCATCTTTCAATTTCATCGACTTTCATTTCTTTTCTTCTCGCATAATCTTCTACCTGGTCTTTTTCAATTTTTCCAACACCGAAATATCTACTTTCCGGGTGAGCGAAATACCATCCGCAGACAGATGATGCAGGAAACATTGCGAGCGATTCGGTAAGTATGATTCCGGCTTCTTCTGTGGCATTCAATAATGCGAAAAGTTTATTTTTTTCTGTATGATCGGGGCAGGCCGGGTAACCTGGGGCAGGCCTGATGCCTGTATATTTTTCAGCAACAAGATCATCGACGGATAATTTTTCCTTCGGATCGTAAGCCCAGTATTCCTTCCTTACTTTTTCATGCATCACTTCTGCGAAAGCTTCCGCCATCCTGTCGGCCAGGGCCTGCAAAATGATCTTATTATAATCATCGTGCTGTTTTTCAAAACGCTTCACATGATCTTCGATACCATGCATCGAAACTGCGAACGCACCGAGGTGATCTGGTTTACCGGATTCTGCCGGAGCTATAAAATCCGCCAAAGACAAATTAGGTTGACCTGGTGCTTTTTTAATTTGTTGACGCAAAAATTCCAGGTATACGATCTTATTTTGTTTGTTTTCCGTATGTAATGTGACAGTGTCTTTCCCATCAGAGTTTGCCGGCCAGAAGCCTATCACACCTTTAGCCTGCAGCCATTTCTCTTCAATCATTTTTTTCAGCAATTGCTGTGCATCTTTATACAATCGGGTCGCCTGTTCCCCGATCTTGGGATCACTTAGCAATTGCGGGAATTTTCCGTGTAATTCCCACGCGATAAAAAATGGTTGCCAGTCAATATACCGGCTGATCTCTTTCAGGTCGTAATCAGGAAAAGCTTTTGTTCCTGTGAAAGCAGGTGTCAGTGGCCGAAAAGAATTCCAGTCTATGGCCGCTTTATTTTGCTGAGCCACCTGAAGACTCACATATGATTTTGCAGCTCTCTTATTTGTGAAGTCAGTTTTCAACTTCGTATACTCCTGTTGTACCGTTTGCAGAAATTCTGCTTTCTGGTCCCGGCTAAGTAACGATCCGGCGACAGTTACACTTCGGGAAGCATCCAATACATGCACGACACCGTTCGGATATTCAGGAGCGATCTTTACAGCCGTATGCATGCGTGAAGTAGTGGCACCCCCAATTAATAATGGCGCTTCAAATCCCTGTCGTTTCATTTCCCTTGCCACATGTACCATTTCATCCAGTGAAGGCGTGATAAGTCCGCTCAGACCAATGATATCTACCTTTTCTTTTTTTGCTGTTTCAAGTATTTTATCGGCGTGTACCATTACACCCAGATCAATGATCTCGTAACCATTGCAACTAAGCACTACGCCAACAATATTTTTTCCGATATCGTGTACATCACCTTTGACAGTAGCAAGAAGGATCCGTGCAGCACCGGCACCCTCTTCATTTATTGTTCCGGCGGAAAGATGTGCAAGTCGCTTTTCTTCTTTTTCCGCTTCGATATAAGGTGTCAGAACAGCAACGGATTTCTTCATCACCCGTGCACTTTTCACCACCTGTGGTAAAAACATTTTACCACTGCCAAACAGGTCGCCGACGACATTCATTCCTGCCATCAACGGACCTTCAATCACTTCCAGTGGTTTCGGGTACTGCAACCGGGCTTCTTCTGTATCCGCTTCAATATAATCAGTAATGCCATTTACCAGAGCATGCTTCAATCGTTCTTCTACCGAACTATTGCGCCATGCCTCATCTTTTACAATGGCTTTACCTTTTGCTTTTACAGTTTCTGCAAATGTTACCAACCTGTCTGTCGCATCTGGCCGCCTGTTCAGAATCACGTCTTCGCACAATTCTTTCAGTTGCGGTTCAATTTCATCATATACCTGTAATTGCCCGGCATTGACAATTCCCATATCCATTCCCGCACGGATTGCGTGCAAAAGGAATACGGCGTGCATCGCTTCACGAACCGTATCATTTCCACGAAAAGAAAAGGAAATATTACTCACGCCACCACTGATACGTGTAAGCGGCATTTTCTTTTTGATCTGTTTGGTAGCTTCTATAAAATCAAGTGCGTAATTATTATGTTCTTCGATTCCGGTGGCAATCGCAAATATATTCGGATCGAAAATGATGTCTTCGGGATCGAAGCCGACCTGCTTTGTAAGAATGTCATAAGCCTTCTCGCAGATGGTGACCCTGCGCTGTAGTGTATCCGCCTGGCCCTGTTCATCGAATGCCATGACAATTACAGCGGCGCCATAACTTTTACAGATGATTGCCTGTTCAATGAATTTTTCGATTCCTTCCTTCATTGAAATGGAATTCACGATACATTTTCCCTGTACGCATTTCAGACCTGCTTCAATGATCGAGAACTTCGAGGAGTCGATCATGATAGGGATTTTTGCAATATCAGGTTCGGCCTGCAGAAGATTCAAAAACTGCTGCATTGCTTTTTCACCATCAAGTAAAGCATCATCCATGTTCACATCGAGGATCTGTGCGCCGCTTTCAACCTGTTGTCTTGCAACGGTGAGTGCTTCTTCGTATTTGTTTTCGCGGATCAGGCGGGCAAACATTTTGGAGCCGGTCACATTGGTGCGTTCCCCAACGTTTACGAAATTCATTTCAGGCCGCAGAACAAGTGGTTCAAGTCCGGCCAATCGTAAATAAGGTTGTATATGTACCTCTTGCATAACTATAAAGCCTATGCGAATACTTCCTCCTTAACAGGAAGTACGCGTGGCGCGCAGTTTTTAACGTGTTGTGCGATATGACGTATATGATCAGGTGTGGTTCCGCAGCAACCTCCTACAATATTTACATATCCTTCTTTTGCCCAATCTTCAATGAAGGCGGCTGTCTGTTCCGGTTGTTCATCATATTCTCCCATCGCGTTGGGTAAGCCGGCATTTGGGTACGCAGAAGTATAACAGGTTGCGATCTGGCTCAGTTCTTCGATGTGAGGCCGCATTTCTGCTGCTCCCAATGCGCAGTTCAATCCAATACTGAGTGGGTTAGCATGCATTACGGAAACATAAAATGCTTCCAGCGTTTGTCCGCTTAGTGTTCTTCCGGAAGCATCAGTGATAGTTCCGCTGATCATAATAGGTAATTCTTTTTCACGCGATTCACGAAAATATTTTTTGATTGCATAGATAGCTGCCTTTGCATTGAGCGTATCGAATATCGTTTCGATGAGCAACAGGTCCACGTTGCCTTCTGCCAATGCCTTCACTTGTTCGTAATAGGCATTTGCGACTTCATCGAAACTCACCGCGCGGAAACCAGGGTTGTTTACATCGGGCGATAACGATAAAGTTTTATTCATCGGGCCAATGGCACCGGCAACAAATTTCGGATTTGAATCACCCGTTTTATTCCGGTATTCGGCGATAGCCTCGCGTGCAATGCGAGCGGAGGCAATATTCATTTCATAAGCGATATCCTCCATGTGATAATCAGCCATCGATATCCGTTGGGCACTGAATGTATTTGTTTCAAGGATGTCTGCACCGGCAAGAAGATATTCCAGGTGAATGGCTTTAATTATGTCAGGTCTGGTCAATGATAACAGGTCAGCATTTCCTTTCAGATCTCCTTTCCATTCGCGAAACCTCTGGCCTCT
>DATLDA010000394.1:0-10286 GCA_035526135.1 Flavitalea sp. | reverse complement strand
GAAATGGTGAAAGTATATGACAGGAATACTCAAAGGCACGGGATCATTATGGTAGTCATTGGATCGACCATGACCATTATTTTTATTATAACCCGCTTCATCCTGAATTGATATTCGATAACAAATTAAAAAAGTTTTCCTCAATGCGCACTGTCCTGAAACTTGATGTGTTATTATTTCTAGTTTTGATTGCCTGCACGAATTCAGCGTTATTAGCCCAACAAAAGGATTCCGGATTTTTCAATCAGCAATCGTCTATTCTCCATTGGTTGGCTGATAATAAAGTTCCTGCATTGGGGATTGGCATTATCCGTGAAGGAAAATTACAACAGATCCGGATGTATGGTGAATTACAAAAAGGAGTTCCCGCTCCGTATAATGCCATCTTTAACGTCGCCTCCCTTACTAAGCCGGTTGTATCTATGCTGACATTAAAGTTGATTGATAAAGGTGAATGGAAACTTGATGAACCTTTGGCTCAATACTGGATTGATCCGGATGTTATGAATGATCCACGCAGTAAAAAACTTACCACACGGCATATTCTGAGTCACCAGACAGGATTTGTAAACTGGCGTTGGCTTCATCCTTCCAAAAAACTCGCTTTTGATTTTGAACCCGGTTCGCGGTTTCAATATTCAGGGGAAGGATTTGAATATCTTCGAAAAGCATTGGAAAAAAAATTTGGAAAATCATTGGAAAACCTTGCCGATTCACTGATTTTACGACAACTGAAGATGCATGATACACATTTCTCGTGGACTCAGGCTGTCGATGAAAAAAGGTTTGCTGCCTGGCATGATAAAGAAGGAAAGGCTTCGTATGAAATTACAAGGCAAATTACGGGCAATGCAGCCGATGACCTCCTGACAACAGTGGAAGATTATAGCAATTTTGGTGTATGGGTATTGAATGGTGCGGGCCTATCTGCGTCTCTGTTGAAAGAAATGTCGAAACCGCAAAGCTCAATTCGCGCAGAGCATGATCATATGGGACTCGGATGGGAAGTTCTCGATGGATTTGGCAACAACGAATATGCAATCCTTCATAGTGGTTCTGATAAAGGAGTGCAGACGCTCATCATTATGTTACCAGTAACGAAAGAAGGACTTGTGATATTCACTAACGGAGATAATGGTTCAAAACTATATGAAAAATTGATCACAGAATTCTTGACAGCAGGCGCAGCTATTATGAAACTCGCCCACTAAAATGATAAAAATAAGATGGCTTGTTTGTTTTGTTTTGTTGTACCTGAATACTTTTTCTCAGGTCAACTCTCCATCTTTTCGTGTCATTGCATTTTATACTGGCACGAATGATGCGGCTCATATAAGTTTTGTACAGGAAGCCATCCGCTGGTTCGGGAAGCAGGCACAGCAAAAGCAATTTATATTCGATTCAACAAGCGATTGGAATCAATGCAATGATTCTTTTCTAGCACGATACCAGGTTGTCATGTTCCTGGATTCTCGTCCTGATTCTCTAGTGCATCGGCAGATATTTCAAAAATACATGGAAGACGGGGGAGGTTGGATGGGATTTCATTTTGCCGGGTTTGCCTTGACGCCTTCAGCATATCCGCAGAACTGGGATTGGTATCATAATAATTTTCTTGGCGCAGGACAATACAAAAGCAATACCTGGAGGCCAACCGCTGCTATGCTCCGTGTTGAAAACAAACATCCTTCAACACGACATTTGAAACATAAATTTCTTTCAGCTCCGAGTGAGTGGTACCGGTGGGAATATGATCTGCGTAATAATCGTGATATCAAAATATTACTGGCTATTGACAGTAGTAGCTTTCCATTGGGCACAGGTCCTAAAGAACATGAGATCTGGCATAGCGGCTATTACCCGGTTGCGTGGACAAATACCCGATATCGCATGATTTATTTGAACATGGGACATAATGATATAGACTATGAAAACAAAACCAATAGAACACTTTCTTCCACTTTCGAAAGTTCCAATCAAAATACATTCATCATCGATGCTTTAATGTGGCTTGGTACAAGTATAAATTCCCGGAAGAATAGCCGCCATCATAAATAATGAATCGCACAGGACAGGAAGAATGGTTGGTGATGTTTGGATACATTCATATTAAAATAAAATCTTCATGCGTAATGAAAAATCATTCCTCTTCATCCTGGTAGCGGTGAGTTTGCAATTCGCCGGGAGTTCACCAGATATCAGGAAATTAAATGGTTCATTGATCTCCCCGGGCGTATTGGATCTTAAAATTCGGTCAATGATGAAAGCAGCAAATGTGCAGGGATTGGGCATCAGCATTTTCAACAACAATGAAGTCGTTTATAAAAAAACCTTCGGTTACAGCAGGATCGATCAACAAAAGTTATTACAGGCCAATACAAATTTTTATGGAGCCTCTCTCAGCAAGGCAGTGTTTGCCGTTTTGGTTTTACGGCTTGTCGAAGAAGGCATATTAGACCTTGACAAACCGCTTCAGGAATATCTTGACAAACCAATTTATGAATATTCACCTCAAACAAAATGGCACGACAACTATATTGATTTGAAAGACGATTCACGCTATAAAAAGATCACCGCACGGATGTGTCTTTCCCATACTGGTGGTTTTCCAAACTGGCGATGGGATAATCCTGATCAAAAATTAAAGGTGAGTTTTGAACCTGGGACGCGGTATAGCTATTCCGGGGAGGGATTTGTTTATCTGCAGGTGGTATTGGAAAAACTGCTGGGTGTTTCATTAGAGGTGATGATGCAGCAAAAAATTTTCAACCCACTCAGAATGAAACAAACATCTTATACCTGGCAATCACGGTTTGAGAAAGATTATGCGTTCGGGCACAGGGAGGATGGAACGTTGTATGAAAAAGATAAAGACAATGAAGCAAGAGCGGCCAGTACCATGGAAACAACGCTGGATGATTATACACTTTTTACAAAAGGAGTATTGAAGCAATCTATCCTGAATGCTTCGTCAACAAAAAAAATGTTCTCACCACAGATCCGGCTTCGGTCAATTCAGCAGCATGGTCCACTGCGTTTCAGAGACACATCGATGAATGACAACATTCAATTGAGCTCCGCCCTGGGCTGGCTTGTTTTGCAATCTCCTTTTGGACAAGGTGCATTGAAAGAGGGTCATGGCGATGGCTTCCAGCACTATACTATTCTTTTTCCCGCAAAAAAAATCGCTATAGTGATCCTTACAAACAGCGATAACGGAGAAAGTATTTTCAAAGAATTACTGGAAGTTGCAATCGGTGATACATTCACCCCCTGGTACTGGGAAAATTATATTCCTTATTCACAGAAGAAGAAAGTAAATTGAAACAGGGCTTTGATTTTATAAAGAATAATTCAAAGGTTGCTGATTGAAATCGAATCGCAACACCTTTTTAAAAACAGGAGACTAATATTTATGAAAACCACCCATCAGAAAAATACCTCCATAGCTTCTGTTGTTGAAACCTTGCATTCAACAGAAGGGATCCAACCTTATAATAATTCTTTATTTGACACCGCAACGATCATGGGTGGATTGTACGGGGATGGATTTATCGCTTTGAAAAATGCCTTTACACGCGATTGGGTTCAGCAGTTGCATGAGGATGTGCTGAAAGCCTATGAATTTGCACTGCAAAGGAAGGGTGGTGCGGTCGGTCGTGGTCCGAAACGTCACTATGTTGAAATTCACCCAGAAGATATTCATGGATTCGTTGAACTCTGTATCCATCCATGGGTCGTGGCTGTCTGTGAAAGCGTATTAGGACCCGAATACCGCATTGTCGAAATCGGATTTGATATACCTAATCCGGGTGCCGTTGACCAACCCTGGCACCGCGATTTTCCTGCACCAAAAGATACTATAACCGGGAGACGGCTGAATTCATTGGCCTTCAACTTGACCACTATTGATGTCACTGAAAATATGGGTCCTTTCGTTATCGCTCCCGGTACCCAATGGGATCTGCCGGTTGGTTTCGAACATGAGATGTTTCCTCCCAAAGATTTCTATCCCCGGTATCAGGAACGTGCCCAAAGAAAATTGCCACAAATGGGTGATATTTCCGCCCGGTCTGCCCTGACGATCCATCGCGGTACAGCCAATCATTCAGATAAAGCAAGACCCGCTCTTGTGCTGGGAGTAGATGGCCCGGGCGCGAATAACGCAGAACGGCACGACCTTCAGCTCACCCATTCTTTTTATCGAAACCTCCCATCTGATTTACAGCAGCATCTCACCTACAGGTTAGTTGAAAATCTGGAGCCAATTGTCCAGGCCCATTCGATTGAAGGGTTAATGATGGGTGAAGCATAATCCCCATGCACTTTGCCATTTACACGCCTGTAAAACCATTCACACAATGGGTCATATTTAAACGTTGCAGTGATAAGACGTTCGTAGACAGCACGATATGCTTGTAAGCATACTATAATTCACTATATCTCATAGAACTTTGTATTGCATAGTACTAAATCATCATTAAATTTGTTTTTGAAACCTATTGTTATGATTCAAAAACAACAAAATGCCGTACAATACAAAGTCCAGGGAACAACAAAGAAAAATCAACTCGCGGAGGGTTATTTTACTTTTGATTTTCTTCATTCTTATCATCATCATCCTATATTATCTGGTGATACAGAAAGCGGGTTTGGTAAATAATGGAATAGCCACATTCCAAACAAATTTCAAAGCACACAGCAAAGTTTTAAGAGGGGTTGTGTTCAGTCCGGACGATCATTTACTCGCCAGTGGGAGTGTGGATTCAACAGTTAAGATCTGGGATCCGGGCACAGGTAAGATATTTTACAACATTTTGACGCCGTCAGGTATTACTGCTCTTGATTTTAGTCCTGATGGGCGTTATCTCATTACATCCGGATATGATTCACTTGTTCGGTTGTGGCGACTTGAAGACCTCCGTGAGGTCCAGATTTTCAAAGGTCACGCCGGAATTGTTTGGGCTGTTGCATTCTCTCCCGATGGCAATTCAATCATCAGCAGTGGTGAAGACAATACTATACGGTTGTGGGATGTGAATACCGGACAAACAAAACTCGTATTCAAAGGACATACACAGAATATCTGGAGCGTAAAATTTAGTCCTGATGGAAAAAAGATTGCCAGCGGAAGTTTTGACAAATCGGTTCGCATCTGGGATGCAATCAATGGACAATTACTGAAAAAACTTGAAGCGCATACGGAAGCCGTTGTTTCAGTTGCTTTCAGCGCGGATGGTGAAAAACTTGCAAGTGGTGGTGATGACAGGGCAGTACGTATATGGAGCATGAAAGATTACAGTTTGTTACAAACAATGAAGGGAGAAGAAGAACACGTGTATACTGTTGCTTTCAGTCCTGATGGAAAAAGACTCGTCGCCGGAACACGTGATAAACCAGGACCCGGAGAATTCTTACAGGAAATCTTTGGAGATTCTCATTTTCATAAAGGAGTATCGATGTGGTTATGGGAAGTTGAAACAGGAAAATTATTGGAGAACTATGACCGGCATGCGAACGATGTAACAGAAGTGGCATATAGTCATGATGGAAAATGGATCGCGAGCGGATCAGAAGATAAAACAGTTGTCGTGTGGAGGGTCTTGAAATAAAAAAATAAGAGATAAACAGGACCATTAAGAGTAAATATTTTTCAGAACACCGATTTACACTCCTGTTTGTTTTCGATATTTTTTTTTATTCTACCTTGAGAAAGACAAAAAATAACTATGAAGAAGTTGTATTTGTTTTTTTCAGCCCTTTGGTTAACAATTTTCCTACACGCGCAATCAATAGAAAAAAAACATACGCATGTTTTGTGGACTGATAACGATACTTTCTCCGTGCGCTTTTCCAATTATCCGGGTGCCCCTGATCGGTTCCAGGTAAGCAGGAAGGATACAACTGACATGGGGACTGACGGTGCGCCCGGTATGTATGCAATGATCTATTATGGTAAAGATTCGATGCGGGTGATGTACAGAAATACGCCGTATTTTCAGGTGCATTATATTCCAATCTCTTCTCCGAAAGGCAAAACGATTTATCGTCTTCATTTCAATCCATTTTCTGCAGATTTTCCTCCGGAATATATCAAGGCAAATAAAGGTAAAGTGCAATTTGAGATCCCGGAAGTATATGAACTTGCCAATATCCTTTGGATCCTTTCACCAAGCGGAAGAAAAGCATCAGATCTGAAACAGACAGGGGGCTATTACGAAACTGTACTCAATCATTTCAAGCCATGGATGGATCATCCGGTTTTCAAAAAACTGGATTTTCCTGACAGCGTGTATTTCAGCAAATATTTTGATTTCAGGGAGAATAGCCTGGCGTGGAGTTTTAAGAATAACGAAATGGTGTATCATGGTCCTTATTATTATGTAATGGGAAATGATTGGGATGAGTTCAACAGTATTTTCAAAGCGCAGCTCCCATTGATCCGTGATTTTGTGGAAAAAAGTAATTACCGCGCATTTTTCAAAAGCAAACAGGGTTTTTATTTCAGGCAGATAAAACGCCAGCAGGAATTAATGCCTGTAAAAAAAATGTGGACATGGTTGGAAGATCAATTTCCTGCAAGATATAATGCTTACAAAATTATTTTTTCTCCGCTTATTACTGGATCGCACAGTACACAAAACTTTTCCACGTTTCAATACCCCGACCTGTTCCGGGAAACAGTCATGTTCGTTTGCGGCCCTGACAGGTTTGATTCAGACAAATCGTTGACAGAAAAACAAAAGGAAGGCTTACTATCCGGAGTAGTATTTACAGAGATCGACCACAATTATGTAAATCCAATTAGTGCCAAATACCGCGCGCAGATCGATAGCATATTTTCTAAGCCCCAATTCTGGGTTGCGGCCGGTTCCACCAGCAACTGGTACAGCAGCGCCGAATCAGTATTCAACGAATACATGACACATGCATTGTTTTGTATCTATGCATCGGAAAACTATGACCGCGAGACGGCAAGTTTTATTATACAAAAAAGAGAAGCGCTTATGGTTGACGGAAGACATTTCATTCGTTTTCGGGAATTCAATAAGGCGCTGATGGACTTGCATGAAAAAAACAAAAACGTTAAGATCAGCGATCTTTATCCTGAATTGCTCCTTTGGTGCAGCAGGCAGGGATGATGATAATTTTTAAAATTCAACTGTCAGCGTTCGTCAAGATATTTCTGCAAATAACGTATTCCTTTTTTTACTTCTTCTCGTCCGTCGGATTCAATTCCATACCAGCCACGATATCCCGCGTGCTGTGATAATCGTATCATCTTTGCGGTCAGTTCTTCATCAGGCTGGTTCCGGTAAGACATTCCTTTTGCATAGGGAAGTGTTTTGCGTAAGTAAGCATAATTATCAAAGTCCGCGGATGGACTTCTCCAGTCGGGATAGGTACCAAATTTTTCGTTATTCACTTCTTTCATAAGAGCAACCATCCATTCGGGATCATTTGATACGCCACCGTGGTTTTCAATTAGAATTGAAATATTTGCCGGGATCGCATATTCGAGGAGGCGGTGATATGCTTCCACAGCGTATTTCAGGGTTTCATTTGCGTCAGCTCCTAGTGCGCCCCTGCAATTTGTCCGGATTGCATGGCATCCGAGATAATTAGCAACGTCAACCCATTTGCGATGGTTGATTACAAACTGTTCTCGTCCTTCTTTTGTATTAGCACCCCCGTCACCTTCATCGTCTACCATTATTAAAACCATTGTAACATTATGTGAAGCTGCATTTTGTTTTAGTCTCATGAGATATCCTTCCGTTGGCACTTCGAACAGCGTATTCACGAATTCAATTCCGTTCAAATTGAAATCCTGCCGTGCAATCCCGGGAAAGTCAAGTGTTTTCCATCTGCCAGCCCGCATTTCTTCTATTAATGCCCATTGTGCAAGCGATATATCATTCGTAACCTCCTTCATAGTTGTATTATTGATTTGGTATTAAGAGAAGTTGGCATAAATCCGGCGTCAAGTATCGCCGAACTGTGCAAGAAATGCCTCCGAGTCGATTGTAAAAATTGATTGAAAAAATAAAATAAAAAGGCAATTATAGTTCCCAGCCTTTTCGATATTCACGGTAGAGAAATTTGTTGGCTTCTTCAACATTGGTGATCTTCATCGCTGCACTATCGTATTGTATTTTCTTCCTCGCTCTTAACGCCGCTGCTCCCAATAGAATAGTTTCTGTTACCGGCCCTGCATTCAGGAAACTTCCGGGTGATTGCGTTTTTGTTTTGAAAGCATTCACCCAGTATTTTTCACCATTCTCATTCACTTCCTTAGGAGATTCTTTCCCATCAAGGTAAGCTGACATTTTCGATGCTGGTAATAGCCTCGGGTTTTCACACCGGAAGCCGGCAACAATCTTTCCTTTGTCACCAACGAATAACATGCCTTCTCTTTCGAGAGGAACATTTTCCAGTTCATCGGGTGTGTTTGGCCTCATCCCACCATCGTACCAGAAAAGGTCAAATGGCGGAAGCGTTGGCTGTGAAGAGAATTTAAAATGCACAATGCACGAGGAGGGAAACGCAACATCGTTTTGAACACCATGACAAACCTGGTTGTCTATGGTACTGGTGGTGGTGCCCCATGCTTCCGCAGAGATAGCCGGTTGATTGATTCCAAGTGTCATAAATAATGGGAACAAACTATAATGGCCCATATCGGCAATGCTTCCCCCGCCGAAATCGTACCATCCTCGAAAAACATTATGTGTATAGTGGGGATGATAAGGTCTGTCTGGTACTACGCCCAGCCAGAGATTTTAATCAAAGCCTTCCGGAACAGGAGGTGTATCAACAGGATTCGATGTCCATTGCGGCCATACGGGACGGTTAGACCAATTGTGAATTTCACGCAGTGTACCAATCTGGCCATCGGCAATCCACTTTTTTACCAATTCCATACCGCTTCGCTTACTCCATGCCAGCAGGTGTGTGCTCATCCCTGTTTTTCTTGCTGTATCAATTGTTAGTTTAGCTTCATACATTCTATTGGAGATCGGCTTATGGATCACAACATGTTTTCCTTTTTTCATGGAAGCAATCGAAATATATCCATGAAGATGATCGGGTGTCATGACCTTTACCGCGTCGAAATCTTTTTCTTTCTCAAGCAGCTCACGGAAATCAGCATATGAAGTACAACCTTTGAAGGTCTTTGCATCATTTTGTTTACTGTAATATTTTTCAACGAGTTCCCTGCCAATATCACGGCCTCCGGGAATACCCGTAAGATTCTCACCCCAGCCGGGTTCATTCAATACCTTTCGTATGCCGTTGCGAATGCCGTTCGGAGACCAATCGACATAATTTGTGCTCATCTTATTTGGGTCACACACGGAAACGATCTGCAATTCCTGGTTGGGTAACAATTCGCACATTTCACGCAGGCCCTGGGTACCACATCCAATGTAGGCAAGTCGAAGTTTATCGCTTGGTGCGACATATCCTTTACCTCCCAGTACATGCCGCGGAATAATTGTAAAGCCAAGTGACGCGAGGCCCGCCGTACCGATGAAATCGCGGCGATTGACATTTTTTTTGAAAGTCATGATGACAATTTTATCGTTCCTGGAAAAAGACAAATAGAATTTACAACAAAAAAATGAAGCGTTGCTAACCCTCCGTAATTTTGGTATCTTTTTCCAAATCCTGAATCATGGATCGTGCCCAAAAACTTTTCACAGCGCTGGTTGTGCTGACGATTGTATTCCACTATACTGGTTTCTGTCAGGGGAAGCGGATACATACCGGCGATATCAATAATTTCTGGATTGCATACGATAGTGTACAATCAACCACCGATCAGTCTAAGAAAATTGATTTTATCAGGAGGTTATATATTGCCAGGGGTTCGGCGGGGCTATCAAAATTTATCAGGGAAAGAAAATTTACCGCCTCCGAATGGGTGAGCGTTATCGAAAAATATCCGCAATTCTGGGAGTCTCTTCGGAAAGAAACGAAAAGTATTTTTCAATCAGGTGTACAATTCGATTCCATTTTTCGAAATTTTTCTCAATTGTATAGAGGTTTTCAGCAGCCGTCTGTTTATTTTACTATCGGCTGTCTCCGATCCGGTGGCACCACTTCTTCCGGAGTCGTTCTGATCGGTACCGAAATAGCAGTCGCCGGTCCTTCTGTAGTTTCCACAGAGCTGAACGCCTGGCTGCAGAAGGTATTTCTTCATGGACAGGGCTTATTTTATTACCTGGCACATGAAACGGTACATACGCTTCAGTATGGTAATGGAAAAACATTATTGGCTA
>DATLDA010000393.1:0-11405 GCA_035526135.1 Flavitalea sp. | reverse complement strand
AATATTATGTATACGCTTCATTTTTATGCTGCCACCCATAAACAATTCCTGCGTGATCGGGCAAATTATGCGCTACAGAAAAAATTACCTCTTTTCATTTCTGAATCAGCCGGAATGGAAGCCACAGGTAATGGTGCACTGAATTATGAAGAGTGGAACAAGTGGATCCAATGGGCTGAAACAAATCACATCAGCTGGATCACCTGGTCTGTTTCCGATAAGAATGAAACGTGTTCTGTGTTGCTGCCCTCAGCTGGATCTGAGGGGGGATGGACAGAGAAAGATTTAAAAGAATCCGGTATAAGGACCAGAGAATTATTGAGAAGCTACCGGAAGAAAAAATAATTCATATCATTCGTTTCAAAATCAGGAAAAATTTAGTCGATTATTAATATTTATACATGAAATTATTTGGCAAAAAAGAACCGGTAACGGTGGAAATCAAGGGACATCCTTTAAGATGCCCCGTCTGTGGGAATGATTTATTCTGGACAAGGAACGCCTTGCTTAATAAAGCGATTACAACGTTTTTCAGGTGGGATTGGGCTGATCGCTCCGCAACCTGCTTTGTATGTTCCAATTGTACCCACATCGACTGGTTTCTGGGATGAATTAGGAAAAATGAAGTTACTCCTCATCCGGAGCCGTCGATTTTACCTGCTGACTGGCAATAGCGATATTCATTCCGAACACAGTGAACAGATTCTTTTCATTGTCATAGTTTTTTCCGACTGAACCCGTGATCGCGAGATTTTTAGATATCTGATAAATGCCATTAACAGTAAACCGGTGATAGATCTCGCCCACTTTGAGATTATGTCTGTTGATATATTCCACTGATAAATTGAAATTGGCTACCTCGTAATTCAAAGACAAGCCATAATCCAGGAAGGTAGAATCTGTCGAATTGATATTATTGAGAGTCCACGCATACCGTGCAAGAGCGACAAAATCCAATTGACTTTGAGCAGGCGACCAGCGGACGGTTGTCCAGACCCCGGCTCTGTTCGATTGAAGATTTTTGAAAGTGTTGTTTCCGGATGTACCTACTAATGCCGTTGCAATGTCAATAGCAAAAAAACCACGTTGCTGAATGGTTTCGAGCTTTTTGTTTTCTTTTTCGACTCTTATTACATCAATATTGCCGGCAGCATCAGGCGTTGTAAGTGCTTCAATTATTTTAGCTTCCTGTTTTTCCAATCGGCGGATCTGATCGCTGGAATAAATTCTGATCACCTGAGATTTGACGCCGAATGAAAGCAATGAATTGGTATCTGTTTTGAAAGTTGCAGCGGAAATATTGAACGTCTCAATGAAAAGGCTTTTCTTCTTCACCCAATCCATGTATTCAAGATTGGGTTTGCTCGCAAACCAGTAAGGGGTTGCTTCCACTGCACTTCCCTGCAACAGGTTCAACAATGATACACCAAATGCTCTGGGTGTTGAAGGTTTTTCGATGGAGGCGGGTGCTTTGTCTGCCAGTACCCAGCCGGGAGAAGATGGCATAGAAAGATGACTCAGGTCGATTTGCTGTCCGTTAATTACAACAACAATACAAACCGCCCATACGGAAAGCAGTACCTTTTTCATGCTTGTTGTTTGAATTGGTAGGTTGTAGTAATGGAAAGAATGTCATTATGATTCAGCACTTCGTCTTCTATGGTGATAACCTCCACTTCTTCTTCTTCATAATGAAACTGATGCCTTACTATGATTTTATTTGTGGCGCTGTTGGAATCCAGCACATTTGTGATCACATTGATTGTTCTGTTATTTAGTGTGTTGAATTTTCCTAGCGGAAGTTTTTTTATTTTTCCTTTTTCAAATGGTTCATCTTCATCCGTGAATTGTACAATGCTGCCACCGATCTGTGCATTGCCGATTTTTATTGTAAGAAATACTGTTCCCTTATTTTTTCTTAATAAGATATTCAGAGGTTCTTCTTTTCTTTTTTTTATTTCCATGAGGTTGATATTTAGTTACCATTAGGCAAATATTTTCCATTTCTTCATGGTTTTTGATCCGAATATGTTTGGCGATTGGGGGTATTGCTGGGAAGGCAAAATACTCCGGATCATTCGAAACCATTCCTGATACGTCGCCGTCGGTTTTAACTTTTTCAAAGTTTCCAATGCAACGTAAGTAAAGGCGCCATTAGGTCTGTTATTGAAATAAGCATCATAGCTGTATTCGTTATCCTGGCAACCGGCAAATAAGAGACTGCCGTATCGGCCGGGGGGTGAAGCGCTCCGGAATAAATTGATGGTACCCAGTTTATCCAGATCTTTTTTGCTAAGAAATACAGACGGTGGAAGAAACCTTACTTTTCGTACGGGTGGATTTTTGCCGGTGACGGGAGGTGGCGTTTGTATGGGCGCAAAACGTGTCACAGAACCGGAATGACAGGAATCGGAAAAGACAACAAGTTTTACACCTGGTTTTTTTGACAGATACAATTCATACAATTCATCATCCGTAATCGGACCTTTCGTATTCAGATCGTGCGGACACAAACATTCATCTGTTCCATCTGCTTCATCGCCGTCATCATCCGGAATGTATGTACCGTGACCAGAGTATTGAAAAATAATTGAATCGCCCTTTGCTGCATTTTCTATCAGTGAAGCCATGGCATCCAGTATAGCTTTTTTCGTCGCCTGCTTATCCTGCAGCTTTTGTACCTGAAAGCCCCGGTCGGTGAACACTTTTGCCCAGTCATTCACATCATTGATACAACCTGAAAGGTCACTTCCGGTTCCCGGGTAATCGTTTATACCGATACACAATGCAGATTTTTTCATGGTAAAAAGGTTTATGGGTTGATAGGTCTCTTACTGGGGTAGGGCTAGGGAAAGTGGAAGAAAATCAAGCGGACATAGGACAAAATTAGTATCTCTTCCGTTTCAAAAAATACAACGATCAGGTAGTGTTAAATGCGGGTATCGGATTGGCGATGGTAATATCGATTGAATTTCCTGTACCCCACTAAATTGCGACATGTTTGAAAACCTGCTTAGAAATACGAACTACAAACAGGCATAAACGTTATAATTTCACCACCAGGCACAAAGAAGGCACAGATTGAAGCAAATGCCGTTTCACAGAGTACGCCGGAAACGGAATGTTATTTAGAGACATTCGTACGGCCCTTTTCTTATTCTTTGATGCGGATATGAATAATGGAATGCTGCCCGCAATGGCTGTCACGCCGACCAAAGCGCTAATAGTAATTAGATCTCTGTTATCGACTTCCGTTGAAGCATTAGGGTCGTTTGGCCAATTGATAAGGGGTTCAACTTCTGAAGTCGGTGGTGTAAGCATTGCAACAATAAGTAACGCCGACCCGGATGCAGCTAAAGCGATAGCCTCAGCCCTCCGGTGTTTCGCTCGTTTGATATATTGGGTGGCTGTAATTTCGTTTTCAGTTACTACCTGAGAAATAGACGATGCATTCATGCTAAATAGAAACAGAAGCAGGGTTAATTTTTTCATGATCTTCGCTTATAGTATCCAAAAAAGGGGAGTTTCGCTAGGGAGGAATACAGCTCGTGGTAGAATGAATATAATCTAATTAGAGGAGGATTAAAAAAAAGGCTTCGCCTCTTAAGAGGCGAAGCCTATGCGAAAAACCTCAAAAACCCTTTATCCCAGGCGCACTTCGGACCGGAACCGTTTTGATCCTAACAGCTTTCCGGATCATGAAAACATTAATGGCTTATTATGGAATGGTGACAAATCTACGTATGCTATTCGTGACAAATTTGAATTAATATACCTGTCATGTGTATGCGATTATGAATCAAAAGCTGAAAGATTAAACACTGATTCAGAAGGAATTTCTTCCAAAATGACCGCTTAAAAACGTGTAATTATTTTAAGTGATTTTACTTAATCTTCCAAGAAAAAGCAATTAATACTTATTTCCGTTGTAATTTATACGATATTCAATTTCCGTAAAAATACGGGTATCAATATTCAACGGATGTACGAACTTTACCACCGTGCTGTTGAATAGATCCAAACTCGCTGAACTAACTTCATGATTATCAAGCTTTAATGCCAGATTGATAATTTTTATTCCTTCTGGTCCAAATTTCCTTCAGATTTCCGCCCAATTTTTTTTTGAAAACTTCTTATGGTTGCTTAATCCGTATTCCACGTCCAATCAAACGAACATGCCGAGGAAAAAAACCGAGATTGATAAAGAAATTCTCGAAGCTTTAAAATATCAGATAAGGATAAAATCCGGTCTCGAATGTGTATCCTTCAGCCAGATAACCTGGTTGCAACATGATATAAAAAAGTCGGCAAATGAATATTTGTCTCTTCAAACACTGAACCGTCTTTTCCTCATTATCAAAAATAATTTTAACCCTTCCCTGAATACACTGAATGTATTGGCGCAATACCTGCGATACCGATCATTTGATGAATTTGTGCAACTAAATTCAAAAATCGATGCTGAAAAACCAAAAGCTACCTTCGAATTGAGATTTTTACTTGCAATGTTTACTAACGTTGATCCATATTCGGAAAGTGAATTGATTTTACAGGATGTATTCGATAATGTTTTCACATTATTAAAAAATGACGCGGCAGGGTTTTCAGGCCTTTACCCTGCTATGGCCGCAACTCCGTTTGGAAGGAAATACTTTTTTGAAAAATTCATAAATATTGACGCCCTTGATAAAGAATTCGGAGATGGTTTGAAATATTACATGCTGTATGCTAATAGCAGAGAACAGATATTATTTGCGTCTAACCTAAGCTGTTACAGGTATTTCCTCACTTCAAACGCGAAGTCATTTTTTGATTATTATTCAGTTATAAAAACTTATTCGGAAGCTGAAATAATGACTTTTAATCCACTCGTTATCGGCCAATATTATGCTGCCAGGGTATTTGCCCGTTATTTCCAGAAAAATAATGAGCTCCTAGAAATTGATTTCACGCCTCTTGAACCACACTCACGTTATTTTGAAAGATACATTGTTGCAGAAGCCCTCGTATTGACAAGCGAATTTGAACAGGCATGGGCGCTTCTGAATATGAATACAAATCAATCTTATTCATTGTTTCCCTCTAGTGACAAAGAACTTGTTACACAATTCAACATTCTGTGGTTATTAAGCGGATTGTATGCAAAAAAAATCAATGCACACAGAGCGATTCAGGTATTTTCACAGCTGAAAGACAAACCTCTTAAGATACTTTCGGAATGCCTGTATTCCATATTCATCTTGTTTTTGAAAAGAGATTTGTTTCCGAAAATCGTAAAGCAAAAAGATTTAAATGCACAGATTACGCATCTGATTAATAAAACTGGTTTTATTCATTTTCATGATTGCGATCAATTAGTTCGTAAAAAAAATAATAATCATTTAATGGCTATTAATGGAAAAAAAAATAATTAAAATACAATGCATATTCGTTTCCCAATTGAAAAAATAACAGACAGTTCACAACAGAAATAACAGAGAGGCAGAACCGAAATAACCGAGAGTTCATAAGAGAAATAACTGAAAGTTCACAAACAGATTACAGAAAAGGTTATAAGATACTATAGACGTTTTTATTAGATATTCCAATTTTTTCTTTCGCGTTTGCAACCCCCTAACCCGATTTCCTTCGAACCACCCTTAGCCCGTTTCCATAAAACTTCAAGTTTCATTACCTGCCGGTAAGTATAGTTGCCGGCAATTGGTTGGCTCAATTCCACCCTGTCTTTGAAGCGACAGGTGTAAAGTTGACCGGCTGATTCGTAATGCCATTTTAGACAGTCCCTCATCGATGTGAGAGGATGCAGCGGAGCTCTTTTTATTTCAGAAAAAAGTAAAAAAATATTGTCATTGAGATGTTTCGCACATCCAATCAATCGTAAATGGAGTCACATAAGATTGACACTGCATTCATTCATATATGAACATGCAGAGTATAAATTAAAAGTCTTCTTTGATGCCTGGCTCCGATTCCGCCGAATGTTAACTCCGGTGACACCTGATCACCCCTTTTCAGTACCCTCATGTTGACAAGATCCATTACGACATCGGATTCTTCCTTGTAAATAACAGGAGAGAATCAAAGTAAAAAATACATTCCTGGCTACCAGATGTGGCAGGGAGAGGCGGAGCCATTTTCATTTCAAACATCAAAATAAATTTTTTTATGTCTACAGAATTAAAGTGGTATGCGCTTTATACAAGGCCGCTCTGGGAAAAGAAGATTGCGCGTATGCTGGACTTGAAAAGTATAGAAAACTATTGCCCATTGCAAAAAGTGGAAAGAACATGGAGTGACAGAAAGAAGATTTTGTTTGAGCCTTTATTCAAAAGTTATGTTTTCGTACGCCTGCAACCTGGATATTTTACAACTGCACTACAAACAGATGGTGTAATTCGCTTTGTCACATTTCAGGAAAAACCTGCCTGTATTCGTGATTTCGAGATTGAACTTATAAAACGATTCTTGTTCGACTATCAGCATATTCGCCTGGAAGATATCAACTTCAATATTCATGAATCTGTAAGAATTAAAAATGGAGCATTGAATCAGAAAACCGGTACGATACTCCATATCAAAGGTAAAACAGTAAAAATATTATTGCCCACACTTGGCTTTGCTATGATTGCCGAAGTTGAAAAATCCAATATTGAAAAATATGCTGATGCAAAACTATTGAGTCAGAGAATTTACGAAAATAACAATGGCTGATTATTACTTTATCTGCTTACATAAAACATTTTGAATGAGATTATACTCCGCCCTGTTTTGTTTATTGCTTATCATGATGAATGTTTTACCATCTTGTACCACAACCAAGAAAGTGGCATATCTTGGAAATATTGGTGATACCTCCCTAAGTATCGTAATGCAGGATCTCGAGCCTGTAATTCAGAAAAACGATTTATTGAGTATTCTGGTGACAAGTGTGAACCAGGAAGTGACACAGGTATTCAATATTCCAAATAACAATGCAATTGGTGGCGCCAATTCCAGTGGAACGAATACCGGAACCATTAACCAGGCTGTGGGATACCTGGTAAATCAGAGTGGGTATATCCAGTTCCCGCTATTGGGACATATACAGGCTGCCGGACTAACCAAAAAAGAATTAACAGAAAGCATTACAAACAGTTTGGTTTCCAAAAAATTATTGCTCGACCCTACTGTTACCATTCGATACCTGAATTACAGGATAACAGTATTGGGTGAAGTGAGCAAACCTTCCGTGATCAATGTTCCCAACGAAAGGATTTCAATATTGGAAGCTTTAGGCCTGGCAGGTGATATTACAATTTATGGACAAAAAAATAATGTCCTTCTTATCAGAGAAACAGAAGGCCGCAAAGTATCAAGACGTATCGATCTCAATTCTTCAGATCTAGTCCGTTCGCCCTATTATTATCTCCAATCAAATGACGTACTCTACGTGGAACCGAATAAAGCAAAAGTGAGTTCCTCAGGCTCAGTAAGGCAATGGTTGCCGATTGTAGTCAGCGTTTTGACATTAGGTGTGGTTACAGTAGATCGCTTGATAAAATAATTTTTATATGCAGAACAATTTACCGTCGAAGCAGAAAGCTGAATCGAATGTTATTGACAACATTTTGTTTCGATATCTCCCTTACTGGCCATTGTTTGTAACGTTATTAATTTTCGGTGGCGCATGCGCCTGGCTATATTTGAATTATGCCACTCCTTTGTATCAGGCTACGGCAACGCTGATGGTGAATGATGAAAAGAAAGGTGTTGATGATTCCAAACTTCTGGAGGCACTCAACATCTATACCTCTAAAAAAATTGTTGAAAATGAAATTGAAGTATTGCGTTCAAGGGCAATAATGAATGAGGTTGTAAATGAATTGAACCTGTACGCACCGGTAATGGAAGACGGGGATCTGAAATCTGTGTCGGCGTACACTTCATCTCCTATAGTCATTGAAGTTAAAGATTCTGATCATCTGGAAGAAGTAGAAAATGTTTATTTTACAATGAAGGGGAAAAAGGAAGTTACTATCGCAGGAAAATCATACCCAATGAATACATGGGTAGAAACTCCTTATGGATTGTTGCAATTCAAAAAAAATAAAAGAAAATCAAGGTCAGCAAACAGTCCATTGTATTTTAATTTGATTGAACAGAAAACCATTGCAAATGATTATTTGTCCAATTTGCAGGTAAGTGCTGCAAGCAAGCTTTCTACGGTGATCAATCTTTCGATTAAGGATGAAGTGCGTAAGCGCGGGGAAGATATTCTGGATGAAATACTGGATATCTACAATAAGTTTTCAATCAGGGAAAAGAACAAACTGGCCGCTAATACACTTTCTTTTGTTAAGGGAAGATTGCAACTGGTCGAAGCAGAGTTGGATTCAATGCAAAGGATCATTCAACAATATAAGTCCGATAAGAAAGTAACTGATCTCAGTGAGCAGGGCAGATTGTATCTGAAAAGCGTGGGGGAAAATGACAGGAGATCTTCAGAAATCGATATGCAGCTTGCCGTTTTGCAACAGGTGGAAAATTATGTGATTTCAAAAAATAACAAAAGCGGAATCGTTCCATCTACACTTGGTGTGAATGATCCTGTTCTGAGTGATCTGCTCGCTAAGCTTCGGGATGCAGAAATGAAATTTGACATACTGAGAAAATCTTCTGCTGAAAATAACCCTGCTGTTCTCTCACTTGCCAATCAGATCGAAAATATCAGACCCGGAATTCTTGAAAACATTCGTAACCAGAAAAATTCATTACTGGCCAGCCAGCGGGAACTTTCAAATACAACTGTCCATTATAATACCATGCTCCAGTCTATTCCTCAAAAAGAACGGGAATTGTTGGATATTAATCGTCAGCAAATCATTAAAAGCGACGTATATACCTTCCTGTTGCACAAAAGAGAGGAAACTGCTCTTTCATATGCTTCCACTGTTGCAGACAGCTGGGTTATAGATAATGCAGAAGCTTCCAAACTTCCTGTTAGTCCCAATAAGATGATCATTTATCTGCTATCTTTTGTAATGGCGATGATTGCCGCGGTCGCTATCGTTACCGGCAAAGAAGTTTTTAACCGGAAAGTATTGTTTCGCTCAGAAATAGAAGCCGCTACAAAAGTTCCGGTTGTTGCAGAGATCCTGAGCACTCGAGGAAAACAGGAATTCCTGATGACACCCGACAAAGCGTCGCCCAACTTGGAACAATTTCGGCAATTGCGGGCAGCTATCGGAATGTATGGCAAAGTCAGCCATGTCAAAAAATTACTTGTTACATCTAGCATTTCCGGCGAAGGAAAAAGTTATGTATGTGCAAATCTTGCATTAAGTCTGGCGTTCTCCGGGAAAAAGGTTCTGTTAATTGACCTTGACCTCCGAAATCCAATGATCTCATCCAACATGGGAGTCCTTGATTCCGAAGGTTTATCAGAATATCTTGAAGGGCAAAGGAACGTGGAAGAAATAATTCAAAATGTGAATAATAAAAATTTATTCATGATAAGTGCGGGAGGAAATGTTGTCAATCCCACTGAATTATTGTTAACTGGTAATTTATCCGGATTCTTCGAAAAGGTGGAGAAAATATTTGATTTTATCATCATCGACACTGCACCGATCGGTTCCGTAATAGATGCTTATGTTCTTTCTGAATTTTGTGATACAACACTTTTCGTTATCCGGCATGATTATACACCGAAAACTTTGGTCAACCTGATCGATGAAAACAATAAGATTAAGGCATTAAGAAATGTATCTATTGTTTTCAACGGTGTCAGGTCCAGGGGTATATTGAAAGGGAACTATGGTTATGGATTTGGCTATGGATATGAATATGTTTATAAGGAAAGAACCCGCATAGAACAAAAAAAGAAAATGTCGGCCAAATCCTGATTCACTTCTCTGGATAAACTTCTGACTGACAATTCTGTTTTTGAATTGAAACTTCTCATAGAACAATTTACCTCCATAAAAATTTATTCAGCCCTTCAGTGGTTGAATTCCTTTCCTCCTTTCCATTGAAATAACATTCTTTAACTACTTTTTCGAAAATCTATGAAAATACTTTTAACGGGCAGCGCTGGTTTTGTAGGATTTTTCTTAACCCGGCATTTATTAAAACACGGGTATGAGGTTGTTGGCATTGATAACATCAACGACTATTATGATGTTAATTTAAAATACGATCGGTTAGCAGAATGCGGCATCGACAGAAAAAAAATAGCCTGGAAAAAAGAAACCGACAGTACCCGGTATCCCCAATACCGGTTTATCCGCTTGAACCTTGAAGATAAGTCGGAACTCATGCAACTGGCCAAAAGGGAAAAATTTGATGCAGTGGTAAATCTGGCAGCCCAGGCGGGAGTCAGAAATTCCATTTCGAATCCCGATGTATATGTTCAATCGAACGTCGTCGGGTTTTTGAATATCCTGGAATTATGCAGGCTGGAAAACGTTAAACACCTGGTGTATGCCAGTTCATCAAGCATCTACGGTTTAAATGAACAGAAACCATTTTCCGTATCGCAAAATGCAAATCATCCTATTTCATTATATG
The DNA here is from genome assembly GCA_035526135.1 of Flavitalea sp. Taxonomy (GTDB): domain Bacteria; phylum Bacteroidota; class Bacteroidia; order Chitinophagales; family Chitinophagaceae; genus Flavitalea. Next base: position 857 of record DATLDA010000393.1, on the reverse strand, counting down.
CTGCTACAAAGAAGGCCAATGAACTGATGGCGCATGTTTACAGCCACCTGTACAATGTTCCCACAACCGGGTTACGATTTTTTACAGTATACGGACCGTGGGGCCGCCCTGATATGGGATATTTTTTGTTTGCAGAGGCAATCATGAGTGGGAAACCGATCAAGGTTTTCAATCAGGGTAAAATGATGCGTGACTTTACTTATGTCGATGACATCATTGAAGGCATTCATCACGTGCTTGAACAGGCACCTGTACCATCTGCACAGTGGGACCCCATGCAGCCCAATCCCTCCATTTCTTCAGCACCTTACCGTATTTATAATATTGGAAATAATAATCCGGTAAACCTGCTTGATTTTATTAAGGAAATTGAAAAGAACTGCGGTGTAAAAGCGAAAATAGAAATGCTCGAAATGCAGCCGGGTGATGTTCCGGTAACATGGGCTGATGTGGATGACCTGATTAAAAATTTCAACTACAAACCTGTTACAACCATACAAGAGGGATTAAAAGAATTTACAAACTGGTTCAAAAGTTATTTTTCAATTAGAGATAGGATCAAAAGCAAAGTCAGAAAAATACATGAACCTGTATATTGATTGGTTACAGTTCTTTCATACGCATACTTTCTTTATCGCTTCATAATTCAATAGAATAAAATTTTCAATGTCTCAGGATTCAAAACTCACACACCGGACTTTTTCAGGAATTATTTATCTGCTATCAGCCGGAGGGATCCAGGTTGTTTTGAAAATCGGTGTCCTTGCGATACTTGCCCGCTTGATCAGTCCGTCTGAATTCGGGATTGTGGGTATTGCCGTTATTATCATTGAATTCTCAAAATTGTTTTCTCACAT
>DATLDA010000385.1:0-6206 GCA_035526135.1 Flavitalea sp. | reverse complement strand
GGAATTATTTACAGGGCCATTGATATCAAACAACTGTCCTATTGTTTTAGCAGCGAAATCGGAATCATTGTAGGCTTTGCTATCGCCTACAAAATACGGCCAGCCGAAGTTGCCAGGTTTCCGTGCCTGATTAAATTCATCATATCCGCGCGGCGCATGCCTGCTATCACGTCCGGCATCGGGGCCCACCTCACCCCAATAGACATACGAAGTTTCATAGTCTACAGAAATCCGATAAGGGTTACGGCATCCCATGACAAAAATTTCCGGTTTGGTTCCCGGTGTGCCCGGTGGAAATAAATTGCCTGCGGGAATTGTATAAGTGCCGTCGGATTCCGGATGTATACGGAGGATTTTACCCCTGAGGTCATTTGGATTCCCTGCTGAACGTTGTGCATCATATACCAGGCGGCCCGGGCGTTCATCCAAAGGCGCATACCCTTCTGACTCAAAAGGAACTGTATTATCGCCGGTTGATATAAACAGATTTTTGTTTTTGTCCCACGCCAATGATCCTCCCGTGTGTGCGCTTACTTCAAGATCTATTGGTACTTTGATAATAATTTTTTCTGAAGTGGTATCAAGGTTGCCGTTGGGCAAAATCTTAAACCGCGAAATATTCTGGTGGTAATTATTTCCGCTGTTCGAAGAATAAAAAAAATAAATAAAACTGTTGGTTCCGAAATCCGGATCAAGAGTAATTCCAATGAGTCCGTTGAGATATTTATCTACCGCTTTCGCAGGAAATTCGCGAAGTAGCCGGGTCTTTTTGGTTACGGGCTCATACACATAGAACATACCGGAACGTTCGGTAAAAAAAACACGGCCATCCGGTGCAACGGCCAGCTCCATTGGTTCATTAAGATCGTTTGATAAAACGGTTTTCGTAAAACGGTTTTCTTCCGGTGCTTTAACAGAATAGGATTTTGTATAATCAAGCGATATCGGGTGGACAAGAGCTGAAGAATTATCATCCGATAAACTTCCCATTGCATATCTGATCCCTCCCAGCAGATGACGTAGAAACAACGAGTCGCTATAACTTTCTTTTGTATGTCCCCCTTCTGTATAAAATGCGTGGCCGCCGTCAAAATCATGATACCATGCAAACGGATGGTTATCGCCCATTGAGCCACCCTGATAAGTAGTTTCATCGAGCCAGGCCAATACCGTGATATCCGGTTGTACATTTTTAAAATTGTACCATTCATCAAAGCGCTCCCACGTGTCGGGCAGGAATGAAGTTGCGGGATGATTTTTATCGGTGACACGGATAGTAGCTTTTTGCTGACGCGGGTGACTGAGAAAATAAGCGCCGACAAGTTTATTATACCATGGCCAGTCGTATTCAGTATCTGTAGCTGCATGGATTCCAACAAAACCTCCGCCTGCCTGGATAAAACGTTCAAACGCTACCTGTTGATCGGCATTCAGAACATTCATTGTTGTACTGAGAAAAACAATCACATTGTATTGCCGAAGACGTTCTTCGGTAAATACGGATGCATCTGAAGTTGAATCCGCTGCAAAACCATTTTGTTTTCCTAACTGGATGATGGCGCCGGCTCCCGTGGGAATTGACTCATGATAGTACCCTTTTGTTTTAATGAACACAAGGACTCTGCCTGAAGGGACAACCGTGACGGATGGCGTCGCAACTACTTTTTCTTCCGGGGCAGATTGTTTTTGCAGTGTCTTACATGCATAAAAAAAGAGAATGGCAGCGGCAAGGGTAAACAATAATTTTTTCCTCGAAAATTGGTGGTGTTGTCTGAGAATCATAAGCAGCATGTGAAAGTCTAATATATAATAATTATTTCACGCCCGCCCGGATGAACGGTCGGACGGGCAAAGACGCAAAGTAAGGAAAGCTGAAAAAGGTATCTATATGATGCCATGTTCTATGTGCCTATTTGGTAATATTCAAATCTAAAATCGCAGATCTACAATCTAAAATTATTTTGCGTTCCTTACCGGTTGGGTCCAGGCTGTTTCAACATCGCCTGCCTGGTAAGGATTTTCTTTAGGTTTTGAAGAAATGATCTTTGCTCGAACATACAGTTCATTTGTCAGCCTATAATTCCCCGAATTGCCTCGGACCGTTTTCAACAATCTGCCTTTTCTTCCCACGTCACTTTTTGTAGCGCCCCAGAATTCTATTGTATAATTAATGCCCGGCATTTTCTTTACGGAAATCTGCAACGTGTTGTTTTGAAAGATAATGTTCTCTAATTCCACACCTGTGGAAGAATAAAAGTTACCCTTTTCCATTGAAGAGATAATTGCTTCAGCAGTAAGTTCAGATGCCCTGACCATGACCCAACCGCGTCCCGGATTACTCATACCAATCTGGTATTCGAGGTAATTGTGGGCATCATCAGTGGCCAGACCGTAGAGTAACTGTTTTCCATCCATGATATAATGAATCAGCAATCGATCCCACAATTCTTCCATTCCCATCGTAACAGAATCGCCATAATTATGCACATGCGGATGACCGTTATATACTTCAAAGAATCGCTCTCCTTTCAGTTGCATCATGTCATCCACTTTGATGGACCAATTGAAATTGGGATGATTAATATGAGGAAACATCGGTTGACCGGTTCGTTGCCTTTGGGCATATACCTGATCAAGGTTGTTTTGCATTACTTCCACGATACTGTTTCCACCAAGCGGATTTATGAGTTCCTTTATATTGAAGGCATTGATGTGAACCGGTTTTGATTTGTATTCATCTGTGATCTCTTCTGCCGCTATGAGGAGGAATTTATTTTTTTCTTCAAATAACGTGCGATATTCCGCAAGTGTTTTCAACTTTACTAAAATCCTTCCGCCGCTGTCTGTTTTATATGTTACCCAGGGTTCTCCGAATTTCTGCAGGTATTCGCGGAATCGTTGCTGACGAAATGGTTGTGCAGTGATCTGCTTCCATTTTTCACCCACGGGCAAAATGTTATGATCGGATAGCGCAATGAAATCATAGCCATGCGCTTTGTACCAGTCAACAATCATTTCAGGAAAGTCGTCTCCATCACTCCAATAAGAATGAGTATGGGTGTTTCCTTTATACCAACGCGTTGTGCTTTGACTCAACAGTTGCCTGCCGGAAAGCAAAAGCAAGAACAGGAATACGAAGCGCATGCGGAAAGTCAGAATACCTGTGTTAAATGCGGATGCTAAATTCTTCATTAAAATAAAAGTTGCGCTATTATTCCACAGGAAAGTATACATAAAACGATGCGCCTTTTCCCGGATTGCCTTCTGCGAAAATGCAACCTTCGTGATTTTCAATGATTTTTTTGCACAATGCCAAACCGATACCCGCTCCACTATATTCATGTTTTGGATGAAGACGTTGGAAAAGAGTAAAAATGTGTTGCGCATATTCCTGTTCAAAACCAATTCCGTTATCAGTAAAAATCAACTGATAATAAGATCCTTCTCCCAAAGGCTCATTACATTGACTAACAGTTTTTCCGGAAACCACCGAACAGGATATCCGGATCAGAGGATTTTGTCCGGTATATTTCAAGGAATTTCCGATCAGGTTAGCAAACAGTTGATTTATCTGTAACGGGATTATTTTAATAGCCGGCAATTTATCAAATTGGATTACAGCTTTTTTTTGCTGGATCAACAGTTCAAAATCAACCAATACATCAGTAAGTATATTATTGAGATCTGTATAGACTTTTTCTGATGTAGTTTTTCCGTGGCGACTATATTCCAGTATCGATCCGATGAGGTCGCTCATTCGCGTCGATGCTATATTGATTTTTTCGAGGTATTTGCTGATCATTTCCTGATTGCCTGTATGCTGCTCGATCAGGTCGGCAAACGTTTGTATTTTCCGTAACGGTTCTCGCAGGTCATGTGAAGCAACATAAGCAAATCGGTCAAGTTCCTCATTTTGTTTTTGCAGTTCATGGAGATATTGGTTAAGCCGGTCTTCGGTTTGTTTTTTTTCCGTCAGATCGCGGGTGACCTTGGAATAACCGATAATGTCTCCATCATCACCGTGAAGGGCAGTAATCACGATACTTCCCCAAAACTTCGAGCCTCTCTTTGTTACGCGCCATCCTTCATGAATGGCTCTTCCCGCAGTTTTCGCCTGCATCAAAAGTTTTTGCGGCAAATTCGTACGCGTGTCTTCTTCTGTATAGAATATCTGGAAATTTTTGCCAACAATTTCCTGCGCTGAATATCCTTTGATTTTTTCAGCACCCGCATTCCAGTTTTGGATATCTCCATTCACATCGAGCAGAATAATCGCATAATCCTGTACTTCTGCAATCATTTTATGATAACGTTCTTCACTTTTCCTCAATGCTTCATTGCTGAGCTGAAGTTCTGCGGTGAAATTTTTTAACTGGTCTTCCGCTAATTTTTTTTCCGTCAGATCCCTCGTAACTTTTGTAAATCCGATCAACTCGTTATTGTCATTGTGTATGGCAGTAAGGGTAATACTTCCCCAAAATCTGGTTCGATCTTTCCGAACGCGCCACCCTTCATGTAAGGCGCGGCCGTGTACATTAGCCTGCTCCAATAATATTTCAGGTAGTTTTCCGGTTTTATCTTCCTGCAAATAAAACATCCGGAAATGTTTGCCTACAACTTCCGATTCTTCGTATTGTTTGATTTTCTGGGCTCCTTTATTCCAATTTTGGATGATCCCTTCTTTATCAAGGAATATTATCGCATAGTCTTGCACCTCGTCCACCATTTTATGGTAACGTTCTTCACTGGCGCGTAAGGCTTCATTTTTTTCCTGCAGTTCAAATGCGAATTGCTTCAACTGATCTTCTCCCATTTTTCTTTCGGTCAGATCCCTTGTTACTTTGGAAAAGCCTATGATTTGATCATTCTCTCCATGCAGGGCGGTAAGGGTAATGCTACCCCAGAATCTGGTTCCGTCTTTACGTACCCTCCATCCCTCATGAGCAGCCTTGCCTGTGTTTTCGGCTTGTTTCAGTAAATGTGCAGGAAGATTTGCGGCCTGGTCTTCCGGTAAATAAAATGTACTGAAATGCCGGCCGATAATTTCATGTTGCTGGTATTGCTTGATTTTTTGAGCACCCTTGTTCCAGTTTAGTACTATACCATTTACATCAAGCAGAATGATGGCATAATCCTCAACTTCGTCAATCATCTTAAAATAACGGTCTTCACTTTTTCTTAGCTTTTCATTCGATTCCGTCAACTGCATAAGCTCCTTCTCATTTCTTTCCTTCATATCTTATTTTTTTCCAGAATCTGCGTAAGGTGATTCACTAGTAGCCCGATCTTCGTTGGCTTTACCAGAAAGCCGTCTGCTCCGAGTTTTTGACTGGTTCGTTGAATTGATTCACTTGACGAGGTCGAATACATGATAATTCTTGAATTCCTGAGATGTTGCAATTTTTTGATCTCCGGTAAACATTGCATGCCATTCATTTTTGGCATATTTATATCCAGAAAGATAAAATCAGGAACAAATGCCTCGTTTTCTTTTAATTTTTGAAGTCCTTCTGCTCCGTCTTTCGCAGAACTGAATTGTATGTTTTCATCGATCTTCTGTAAGGCCAACTCAAAAACTTCCTGGTCGTCAATGTCGTCATCCATCAGAAAGCAGGTAGGATATTTTTTCAAAAGAGTCGTGTTTTATTAGGAATAAAGATACCGTATTCAAACACTTTTATGGACTTTTAAACATTCTTTCAACAGGCCATTTCTGTCTCATACTCAATGTGGTAACACCGGTCAAAATTCACCTAAAACTTAACTTTTTCAAACTTCGGCTACAATAGATGGTTGCTTAAGGATCGGGGAGTTACATTCGAATACAGAACATAACTAAATCGTGAAATAAATCGAGAAAGGGGAAGTCTCGGATTTGAATTAATGACCTTCCCCCGACATGACTATGTCGGGAGATGCTCTATCGAAAGCGTTGATGTGATCCGGATTGGATTCGAACCAATGACCTTCCCGACATAGAATGTCGGGATGCTCTATCGAAAGTGTTGATGTGATCCGGATTGGATTCGAACCAATGACCTACTGCTTAGAAGGCAGTTGCTCTATCCAACTGAGCTACCAGACCATATTATTTTAACACCCAAATCTCAATTCCCCTCTATTACCTTCCCGCCTCGAAACGGGATGCTCTATCCAACTGAACTACCAGACCATATTATTTTAACACCCAAATCTCAATTCCTCTC
>DATLDA010000016.1:0-3482 GCA_035526135.1 Flavitalea sp. | reverse complement strand
ATCCTCTGTCATCCATCATCTTTGGTCTGTCATCTTTCTTTACCGCCAACTAACAACTATCAACTGCCAACTCTGATCGTGTTTGCGATAAGATTGGCAATCCTCCGTCATCCGTCATCTGTCATCCGTCATCTCCTCTTCCCGCCCCCATCCATCCTAACAATCTTTGGATAAAATAAACCAACCGTATCAACCAGTGCTTTTTGCGCATTCATCACTTCATGAATGTCCTTGTAGGCAAAGGGTGCTTCATCCAGTCCGCCGCCAATGAGCTTTACGCCATTTTTTTCCAGCATTTCGTTAAGCATATGATGGGTGATGGAATTGAGAGCTGCTGTGCGACTCATTAATCTGCCCGCACCATGTGAGGCTGAATTAATGGAAGCGCTTTCGCCTTTTCCCTTTACAATAAAACCGGGGGCCGTCATGGATCCGGGAATGATACCCAACACATTTTTACCTGCAGGCGTAGCGCCCTTCCGGTGTACAATTACTTCTCTTCCTTCAAAATTTTCTTTCCAGGCAAAATTGTGGTGGTTCTCTACCATGCGTATGGGCTGCCTTCCGAGTTGCTTTGCAATTTTCCGGTGAATGATGTGATGACATGCAGATGCATAGTCGCCTGCCAGGTTCATTGCTTTCCAGTATTCAATTCCCTCTTCTTCTTCCATGGATAGCCATGCAAGGTTGGATGCTTCTCCCGCAAGCTTTCTTTTTTCCTTTGCAATTTTTGTATAGTGATTCGCAATCGTTGCACCCAGTCCTCTTGATCCGGAGTGCGATAAAAGACCAAGGTAATTTCCGGGTGGGATATTCAACTCAGCATCCTTTTCGCTGATCTCAACCCTTCCGAATTCAACAAAATGATTTCCTGAACCTGATGATCCCAATTGTTTTGAAGCCCTTTCATACAAACTTCTCAGGATCCCGGTTTCAAAAAATTCCTTCCGGTCCATTACTTCATGTTCAGCAGGCTTTGAAAAATTTCCACCACTTCCGAATAAAGTTGCTTCCCCCAATTCACGAGTGAAATAAGATTCACGATCCTTAAGATCTTTCGGATCGAGGTCGAAGATGGAGAGACACATCCTGCAACCAATGTCTACACCAACGCCATATGGTATTACGGCATTTTCGGTTGCAAGCACACCACCAATCGGTAATCCATATCCCTGGTGCGCATCCGGCATAAGTGAACCGGCTACCGCTATCGGCAGTCTTGCTGCATTTTGCATTTGTTGCAGGGCGCCGTTTTCAATGCCACCGCTTCCAAATATATTATAGTGCACTGCCTCTGTATTCAATGGAATTTCATCGCCTTCTTTTTTTGGCTTTGGCAATAGTGCTTCCGCGATTTTACCCAGGACCCTTTCACCCGCATACTGGTTTGGACTTTGCAATACGCTTGTAAGTATTTCAATAGCGTCATCAAACAACAGGTGCTTGAAATGCTTTTCCATTGTATTCATGGCAATAGAGATCACCGGACCTTCCGGATAACCGATCGCCCGCAGATCCTTGCCAGATATTTTTAATTTTCCCATTCCTGTTTTTTTAAAAGGCTGTCACACGAGGTGACAGCCTTATGGATTATTGAAGTGAGGCTTCTCTCATCCGGAAACCAATGGCCACTTCCTCTTTCTTAAATTCCCTTTCCTCCGGGTTCATGATCTCCGCAAGCGTCATAGGCCTGAAGATGTGCTGTTGCAACCCGAGATGGTCAGACAACCTTTGTGCCTTTTCTATACTCAGCTTTCCGAATTCATATTTCGCGATCAGCCTTCCCTTTCTCATCAGTGCCTCATCCACCATGGAAAGACTGCTGTTAAAAGTGCATATGATCTGCACGTTCAGACAATCGCTTAACAGACCATCACTGATATTCAGCAAATTGGAAACAGTAGAATTACTGTTATACTTTCTGTCCATCAATATGTTTTCGGCATCCTCAATCACAATCACCGAATTCGGATTGTCAATCAACAGGTCCAGGAACTCGGGGTTCATCAGGTTGGCAGCTACCGAAGGAGAAACAAACAATAGTTTTTTCTTCATTTCACCGATCAGATGCCGGAGATAAGTTGTCTTACCTGTACCCGGAAGTCCATGCAGCAAAATGATCCCCTTGTCATTCTCCTGTAACAACCGCTTTTGTACCACTTCGTGCACCGGCAGGAAATCATCGTTATAATACAACCCGATATCTAGCCTGGTGGGTTTTATCTCCAGCGTCTTCAGTTCCAACCCCTGGGAAGTCAAACTGATAATATTCATCTCGAATGCTTCTTTCTTTTCTTCCACTTTGTACAGGGCAAATTCCTTTACCATCAAATCAACGAATTGATATCCACCCTTTGGAAACAATACAATCGCATACCGTGGTGCCAGCTCAATGATCATTTTATTGCTTAATACAAAAATGGTCTTGTCAAATTGTTGCTCGCCTTTGTCCCTGTTTAAGGAACAGGACTGGTATATGTCAGCAATGAGAGTACCATATTTGTCCCGGATGTGTTTATACGCTGCCGATACATCCAGATCACCTACGAAGGTAGAATTGGGAATGATCCGGAACAGCTCCAGGTACAAGGCTTTGCTGTCCAGGTAGTGGTTACCGAGCAAAGTCATCCGATTCCTGATATGCCTTCTTCTTTTTCTGATTTTCTCCCAAAGAGAAATTGCTGTACTAATTATCAGAATGGCAATTATGATAAACATAAAAAATATTTTAAGTGTTTTTTACTTTTTTCCTTGTTTTAGTTCTGTGGATTCTAATCCAGTTGAATCGCGCTGCAGAATATTTAAATCAATTCATAATCTGTTGAAGGGTTATAAAAAAACCCCTCGCTTAGCGCGGGGGGTTTTCTTTGATTGTTTGCACAATTACAAGAATCTCTTATCCCCGCATCGCTTCCTTTTTACAGTATGGAACAGACTTATCCTGATGGGAAGGCATGACATTCCCCCATCTGTAAATACAATTACGCACTGTATGTGATTAAAATTTTCCATTTTCTTTTTTTCCATGATGACCGCATACAAAAATCCCCCAGCCAGAGGCGGGGGGATTGTATAAGATCATCAATTCTTTTATTGATAATGCACCCCGCTACTGGCTTCAGCTGATACACTGAATCCTGGTATTTGATTTTTATAAATATTACTGAGGCGCATATAAATTAATTTGAACTGCAAATATAACGGTGATATTACCACGTGAACAAAATTTTCAATAAAATTTTTTTGCAGCAACTATGCAAATTACAAAACATGAATGATCATTTCCTTCAAAATTGAACAGAAGCAATTTCAATTTTTCCATTTTGTCCGTCCATAATCAGTGTTTGTAATTTCATTTCCTGGTCTGCCTTACCATAATTTTTATAGATGGTTACCTTGATGAAAGAAGGCACCTTTACCTTCTGGTAGCGGTCTCCATAATAATTCACGCGGATTTTGTAAATGCCTTTTTTAGCTTGTTT
>DATLDA010000383.1:0-4229 GCA_035526135.1 Flavitalea sp. | reverse complement strand
CGTTACAAGGATGATGTGAAGGAAGTGCTGCAAGGCATGGAATGCGGATTGACGATCAAGAATTATAATGATATCAAGGCGGGGGATATTGTGGAGGCGTATGAAGAAGAGGAAGTAAAGAGAACTTTGTAAGAGCAAATTTTCAATGTTCAATAACGAACTCCCGACTCAATAATAAATATTTAAACCACAGAGGCACGGTGACACGGTGACTCTGTGGTTTTTTCTTTGGCTGAAAAAATATGTTAATCTAATTGCGCCAGCTCGCTTTCCACCCGTTAAAGGGTATTTTTGGAAACATTTGACTGATATGAAAAAGTTCTTCTTCGTATTGCTGGCTTCTCTTGGAATGTTCACTACATGGGCTCAGCAAAAGAAAATCGTAGCTGATAAGATCATGGGCATCGTTGGTGACCGGATCATTTTATACTCCGACATACAAAATTCAATTACAGATATCTTACGCCAGGGCGGAACCGTTCCTGATAATGCGCAATGCTCCATCATGGAACAGGCACTTGTATCAAAGGTGTTGAGTCTGCAGGCGGATAAAGATTCACTTGTAGTAACACCAGAAGAAGTGGAAGCGGAGCTGGATCAGAAGGTGCGATATTTCATTTCACAATATGGAACACAGGAAGCTGTTGAGCAGCTTGCCAATAAAACCATTTACCAGATCAAGGATGATGCGCGTGAATCGGTGCGTGAAAGAAAACTCGCTGAAGCGATGCAGCGTAAGATCGTTGACAACATCCGCATCACACCCAATGAAGTAAAAGCTTATTTCGAAAAAGTTCCGAAGGACAGTCTTCCCTATTTTGAAACGGAAGTGGAGGTTGGACAAATCCTCGTCTATCCAAAAGCTTCACGTGATCTTGAAAAATACGCGCAGGACGAACTCGCGAATTATAAAAAGCAGGTCGAGACGAAAGTGATGACATTTGAACAGGCAGCCAAACGTTTTTCAGAAGATAAGGGATCAAAGGAAAGAGGCGGACAATACCAGATCAACCGGAATGAAAAAAGCTGGGACCCTTCATTCATGTCAGCGGCTTTCCGTTTGAAAGAAGGCGAGATCTCTCCCGTATTCAAATCAAAATTCGGTTATCATATTATCCAGATGGTACAGCGCAATGGCGACGATGCAATCGTACGTCATATACTGCGCATCCCACCTGTAACTGATGAAGAGCTGAGTGCAGGCATTGCAAAACTGGATTCAGTAAGAGCAAAACTAATTGCAGGAACTATAGGATTTAATGTTGCTGCCGGAAAATACAGCGATGATGAAGCAGCGAGTTTTACAGGACCCTTTATTGTATCTTCTGATGGTGATAACTACAACAGGATCGATGAACTCGACAAGGATGTAGTGGCTACAATCGGAAAACTAAAAATTGGTGAATACTCACAGCCAGTTGTATTTACCGATGAAAGAACTGAAAAGAAAGGAGTTCGAATCCTATACCTGAAATCACGTTCTGAGCCGCATCGCATGAACCTGAGGGATGACTACAATAAGATTGCCCAGGCCGCACAGGAAGAAAAGAAATACATGGCTATGGACAAATGGCTGAACAGTCATATTTCCAATTACTACATCATGATTGATCCTGAAGCCGGAAATTGCGCACAGCTCGCAAGGTGGGCCGCCTCTGCAAAAGCGACAGCTTCTACTGACCACCCGTAAAGGAAAACCTTAAAGAATAATATTTAAAGCCTTGTAATGCAAGGCTTTTTTGTTTTCTTGTATATCTTTAAGACTCCAGTAATTCAATATCCATGTGGACCACGACGCAAAAAAATAACGGGTCCTTCCCTGCCCCGGAAGTAAATCTCAACCTGTTACAGGAGCATCCGCTTCCTGTATGGATCATTGAAAAGGATTCCCTCCAATGTGTTTTTAGCAATACAGCAGCCGGAAATTTGTTTGGCTATTCACCGCATGAAATGCCTTTTGCAGGTTTGCCGGGATTGATGGAAGAACAAGCCAGGAATTTATTTGCCAATGAACGGGGCCATTTCCAGATCGTGGTGAATGTAAAGCACAAAAAAGGATTTCCTGTTTTCGTGGAAATGTATGGAGCGCAGGTCAGCATACATGAAAAAATATTTTTCCAGGTTACCGGTATCGATGTAAGCGGCAGAATGAAACCCTTACGTAGTTCCGCCAATGAAGTACAGCATTACCAGTCTTTTATTCAGCATAGCGCCGATGGAATTTTTTGCCTGAAATTCAGACAAAAAGTTGCAATTAGTGACGGCATGAATCTTTTAATTGAACAGACCCGTAACAACAGTTTTGTTATTGAATGCAATGATGCACTTGCAAAAATGTTTGGGTATGGAAATGCAGCAGCTTTTCTCGAAGCCAATGCATCCACATTAACGGATATACCCGAACCTTCAGACCTGGATTACTTTCCCCGCTTTGTTGAAGCCGGGTTCAGCATCCACAATTTTGATTGCATGCTTAAGGACAGGAATGGCCGGAAGGTGCTTTTTAATCATTCTGCAACCGGCATTGTGGAAGATGGATACCTGGAGGGAATCTGGTTCAGACTGTGTCAGACACCTGTTAATAGAACAGCCGAAGTAGAAATGCGCATCATGGCGAACATGGTGGAGCAGACTTCCGATATGCTGACTTCTGCTGATAAGGATTTTAAACCAATGACCTGGAACAGTGCTGCTGAAAAAGTTTTTGGTCTTACAAAGGAGCAGGTGATCGGTAAAGACTTCAGGGATTTTTTTGATATCAATTATCACAATGCCACACGAGAGGAAGTAAGGGCTTTCATAGCCCTTCATGGTGAATGGAGGGGCGAGGCTTCCTTTGTGCGCGCCAATGACGGGAAAAGCATTACGATGCTTATGGGCTTCAAGAAGCTCACCAATTCATTGAATGAAGTTTTGTGTTACCTCATAACCGGTACGGATATAACAGAGCGAAAACAGGCGGAATCGCTGCTGCGTGAAAGCGAGCAAAGGTTCAGGGATATGGCTGATTCGGCACCTGCAATTATCTGGATGTGTGATGAAAACAATTCTGCTCATTATTTCAATAAACAATGGTTTGATTTTACCGGTTCCGATATTGCCGGCACTACCAATGGGTGGCTTGAACTCGTGCATGCGGATGACCGGCAGAAGGTAGGATCAAAATATAAATATGCATTTGAGAAAAAAATAAAAGTAACGCTGAATTACAGGCTTCGGTCCGCGCACGGGGGATACCGGTGGGTGCATGATGTGCGTGCTCCTCGTTTTTTACAGGATAAAAAATTTGTGGGTTATATAGGATCCATCATTGATATAGAAGAAGCGAAATCGAAAGAAGAAGCATTGTTGTACCAGGCAACCATTCTTGAAAATGTTTCCGATATCATCATCACTACAGATCTTGACTTCAACATTAAATCGTGGAATAACATCGCTGAACTTCATTACGGGATTGCAGAAAAAGATGTGACAGGAAAAAAAATGGGCACAGTGGTTTCCTTTAACTATGAAGGCATCACTGCTGATGAGGCAAGGCTTGAATTGCAGATCAGGGGAATCTGGAAGGGAGAGGTTTCGATTTACAACGAGAAGGGTGAAAAAAAATATTTTCTTCAGACTGTAAAATATGTGCAGGATGAAGACAACCGCCGCATAGGTTACCTGGCCATGGGCAGGGATATAACCGAAATGAAAATGGCGGAAGTAAAGCTGCAGAAGAGCGAGCAGTTTTACCGGGCGATGATCGCCGATTCACTGGATGGTTTGCTGCTGATGAATGCTTTTGGCAACATCACATTTGTTTCTCCGCCGGCAAAGCAACTCCTGGGTTACGAAGAGGAAGATGTGATGGATAGAAATGGTTTTGAATTTGTGCACCCGGACGATTTGAAGTGGGCTTTTGATTCTTTTCAGCGAGAGGTGGATGAAAACCCGGAGATCAAATCAATTGTAGTGCGGCTCCAGAAAAAAAGCGGCGAATGGCTCTGGTGCAGGGTACGTGGTCACAATCTTTTGAAGAACCCCGATGTGCAAAGCATCGTTGTATATTTTCATGATGATACATTGCGGAAACAGGCCAGTGATGCACTGAAGGAAAGTGAAAAAAGATTCCGTACACTGATCCTCGATCTGCAGGTAGGTGTGTTGCTGCAGGATGCTGGTGGCCACATCCTCATGTCCAACAATGCTATGCAATCCATGTTTGGTGAACCTGAGGAAACCCTGAT
>DATLDA010000354.1:0-7984 GCA_035526135.1 Flavitalea sp. | reverse complement strand
AAAAATTCTGGAGACAGTGAAACGTATACCGATTCAAGATCTTACCGGAAAGGAAATGCACCTTTTAGCAAATCCTGAAGAAAATTGTGTTACAAATCATTTTCTCGAGTGGCAATTTTTGCGATTTTTTACTTCTTATTCAATGGCCTTCAATAAGGTGCAGTGCAGGAGGGGTAATCTATTTCATAAGCCCTTCAAGCGAATATTGATCGGGCAGGAAGATCAATTTACCGGTACATTATTATATATCCATATGAATCCGGTGAAGCATGGGGTGGTGACATGTGCCAACGAATATCGCTGGAGTTCGCTCCGGGAATATCTTACCGGTGAGAAATACGTGGCGGATATAGACTTTGCCATAGAATGGATGGGTGGCCGTGACAAGTTCCTGGAAATGCACAAGTCGGCAGAATTTTCTATGAATTTAATGAAAGGCGAAGCCTTTTTAAGAGGCGAAGCCTTTTAAGAGGCGAAGCCTTTTCCCTCCGGTTCAATTATTGATCTGCCGGAACAAATCATCCACCACAATTGGTAAATCTCTGATATTATACAACCCGCTGATCTTTTCCTCGTCCAGTTTGATAAATTCAATATGCCCCACTTTTGTCTCCATATCGTATTCACCTAATATATTATCCAGAATAATAAAAGCTGCCTGCTGGTATTCGGGTGTATCCTCAAAATCCCTGATATGCATCTGTAAGGCAATGGTGGCAACATCCATTGCGTGCAGAAAATAAAAATCATCAAAAGTAAAAACCCGGGAACCCATCGAAAGCTCAAATTCTTCCGATACCCTTGGACGGAAGGCAATGATCTTCCATCGCTCAAAGATGGGTGCCGCAGTAACAAGCGACATCACTGCAGGAAACGCTTCCGCGATACCATCTGCGGAAATAACAAATTCTTTTTTTCCTTCCGGAGATTTAATACTGAATTGATAGGTAAGTCCTTCATAATATTGGGTAAGTGTTTGATGCAACTCACCCAAGAGAGGGTCCTTACTGTTTTCCAGCTCATACAATGCATCTTCATTCACCAGGAACCATTCCCAAAATTGCTGCTCGGATATTTTCCCTTCATTCAATGTCATATCAATCGATCACTTTCACTAAAAACTTTTCTTTCTGTTTTCAGTGGGTTTTGAATTTTTTAATCTTCCATAATCAAAAATAATGTGGCAGAACGCTTTTACTCCAACGTCTAACTGGCTGTCATCAATATAAAAGTCGGGTGTATGGTGTGAAGAAGCTTTGAGGGAATCCATTCCTTTCGGCATTCCACCCAGATTAAAAAAGAAAGAAGGGGTTTTTTCGCCAAAATATGAAAAATCCTCAGCTCCGGTAGTCCAGGTACCTGCATAAACCTGACCAGTACCGGCAGCCGCCTTCAAAGAGGGGATCATCATATCAACAAGTTCCGGAGTGTTGTAGGTTACCAGTGTCTTGGTATCGATTGTGACTTCAACAGTTGCACCTGACGCCTCTGCAATTTTTGTCGCTGTCAGTCTCAATTTTTCGTGGACTTCTTTTTGCATCCGGGCATCAAGCGTCCGGATGGTACCATCAAGGACCGCTTCTTCGGGTATTATATTATTCCTCAACCCGCTGTGAATCTTTCCTACCGTAATCACTACAGGCGCTTTCGTAAGATCTTCCTGACGACTTACAATCGTTTGCAACGCAGAAATGATTTGTGCAGCAACCACAATTGGATCCACACCTGTCCATGGTGTTGAACCATGTGTTTGCTTCCCTTTTACCTTTATCGTAAACCAGTCTGATGAGGCCATGAATGAACCGCTTTTATAGCGCAACTTTCCCACTTCCAGTGATGAATTGATATGCAATCCGAAAATCACATCCACTTTCGGGTTCTCCATTATTCCTTCCTTCACCATCAATGCGGCACCGCCCTCCTCGTCTCCCGGTGGGCCTTCCTCGGCAGGTTGAAAAATAAACTTTACCGTTCCCGTAATATCTTTTTTCAAAGAAGTCAACACTTCTGCAGTTGCCATTAGAATGGCAACATGGGCATCATGACCACACGCATGCATAACCGGAACTTTCTGCCCCAGGTATTCTCCGGTAGCTGTTGATGCAAACGGAACCTTTACCCGTTCCTGCACAGGCAGTGCATCCATATCAGCCCGCAATGCTATGACAGGTCCTGGTTTTCCGCCTTTCAATAAAGCAACGACGCCGGTTTTTGCAATCCCTGTTTGTACTTCAAGCCCTAAACTGCGCAAATGATTTGCAACATACATCGCTGTATTTTCTTCTCTGTTCGAGAGTTCAGGGTGTTGGTGCAGATATCTACGCCATTCAATCAGCTTGGGTAAGATAGCTTTTGAACGGCTCATGATCTGTTCCTGGATTTGCTGTGCCTGAGACAAACAGGTTATGAAAAGTGCCGATATGAATATGAGTGATTTCATCAGTTGACCGAATGTTTTTTTTCTTTTTGTTGTTGTGTTTTTTCATTTGTGTTCTCCAAAAACTTCACGTAAGGTATCCGCGATCTCCCCGAGGGTACACTTGTTTTCAACTGCTTCAATCACGACAGGCATAATGTTTTCCCCGGAGGCAGCTTTGTCGTTAAGATCTTGTAAAATGGTGTCACATCGTGCGGGGTCACGGCTTTTTTTCAAGGTGTCGAGTTTTGCTGTTTGTATTTGGCGAATAGATTCGTTGATTCGAAATTGCGACGGAGATTGTTTATCGTCCGATTGAAATTTATTCATTCCGACAATGATTTTTTGGCCGTTCTCTATATTCTGTTGATAACGGTAAGCACTGCGTGCAATTTCTTCCTGGATAAATCCTGCTTCAATGGCAGCAACACTTCCTCCCATCGCGTCAATTTGCTGAATCAGACTTCCAGCTCTTTGCACGATTTCCTCTGTAAGCGTTTCAATAAAAAAACTTCCCGCCAGCGGATCTGCTGTATCAGCAACTCCGCTTTCATAGGCAACGATCTGTTGTGTTCTCAATGCGATACGTGCTGCTTCTTCTGTAGGAAGGTTAAGGGCTTCATCGTACCCGTTGGTATGAAGTGATTGTGTTCCGCCCATAACGGCAGATAGTGTCTGTATCGTTACACGCGCAATATTGTTGAGTGGTTGTTGAGCAGTCAGGGTGCTGCCACCCGTTTGCGTATGAAACCGCAGCATCATGGCCTTCGCATCCGTTGCTCCCAATTCTTTCATGATCGAGGCCCACATTTTTCTTGCAGCACGGAATTTTGCCACTTCCTCAAACAAATTGTTGTGTGCGTTAAAAAAGAACGATAATCGTTTTCCAAAAATATTGATGTCAAGACCTTTTTCGACAGCTGCTTTCACGTACGCCTTCCCGTTACTCAGTGTAAAGGCGACTTCCTGCACTGCCGTACTTCCAGCCTCACGGATATGATAACCCGAAATCGATATCGTATTATATTTCGGCATTTCATGACTGCACCACTGAAATATATCTGTGATGATGCGCATAGAAGGTTTTGGCGGGTAGATATAAGTTCCTCTTGCAGCATACTCTTTCAGGATATCATTCTGTATCGTTCCGGAAATCTTTTTCAAATCCGCACCCTGTGATTTAGCAAGGGCTACATAAAATGCAAGTAAAATAAAGGCGGTCGCATTGATCGTCATTGAAGTCGAGATCTCTTCAAGTCTTATGTTTCTAAAAAGATTTTGCATGTCTTCCAGGCTATCAATCGCAACCCCAACTTTGCCTACTTCTCCTTCGGAAAGAGGATGATCGCTATCGTAACCGATCTGGGTAGGCAGATCAAACGCAATACTTAATCCATTTACTCCCTGGCTAAGCAGATATTGATACCTCTTGTTACTTTCTTCGGCAGTACTGAAGCCTGCATATTGACGCATTGTCCATAATCTGCCGCGGTACATATCCAATTGAACGCCCCGGGTATAAGGCCATTCTCCGGGTTTTTCCGTTAATGGAAGGGATGTACAATACAAGGGAAGCACTTCAATGCCTGAATCCGTATATCGTTTTTTTTTCATCTGCCATGGAGCAAGAAACGGTGATTAGAATTTAATGAAAGAGAAGCTGCATGGTTTATTTAAGCCATAAGTTTTTTTGCTTCATAACTCAAAACTTCCGATACAATTCCATGTAATGAGGCCTTAGGATTTTGCACCAACATTTCAAGCACATACTTGCTCAATTCTGTTCCGGAAGATTCCGGCGGAAGAAACGAAGCAACCTGGTTAATGATGTGGATATTTTGCTCTTTTAAATTCTTTACGGCATCCCAGGCTTCGGGCGTGACATAAATTTGTTGCGTAATATTATGTTCAAATTCCTGCCTGATCGTTTGAATCAGCAAGAGCTGCATGTCTTTCGATGTGAGCCCCGGCTGATTCACCCTGTTTATGATATTGGGAAGGGAAATTCTTTCCGATAACAGGATCAGTCTTTCATATGCCTGTAACTGTAAAGGATAAGATGCTGCAGTTCGTTGGCCCGGATCATCTTTAATTCCTTTTCGCACCTTTTGTCTTTCTCTCCAGAAAATATAAGCAAGACCTCCACCAAGTAAAGCTGCAATGGCAAGCGCCCAGATCAATTCATTCGTATCCATCGACATGCAATAAAAATTTATTAGGCACAAATGTAACGATTCAGCAATGAGATCGTGTGTCCGGGATCATGTCATCTCTAATGGCAGCATCAATGGATGATATGCAACCTGGCTGATAAATAAAAATGGAACGCTAGCTGATAGTATTTTTTGCTGCAATTGCCAAAAGATAGATCCTGAGTACTGCCGTTTTTATTGGAAAAATGTGAAGAATTTCAACTGTAACGGAGAGGAGGCTTCGCCTCTTAAAAGGCGAAGCCTTTTTTTATTTTCACACCGCCATTTATTACAAAAGCCTGGTCAACTGTTGTTTACTTTCGAATCCCCTTCCTGGCGCGCGATTGGAAATCATAGCGTCCGTAACGTTTTTTGTCAAATGCGTAAAATCGATCATCCAGGAGTTTGAAACTTCCATTTCATTCTAAAAAAAGTGATCGTACCACTAACAAGGAAATTTCCTTTTCTCACATGATTTCAATAATAAAAAAATGGTATGCTGAAAAACGCAGTCTGTTAAAGCCCTGTAGACAATGCCAAATGCATTGCAAACCTGCATGATTTTTCGTAAATTTGTCTGCAATTGAAAATTATGAATGAGACAACAATCCAAATTCCTGTAACCTTCACACAACAAGCTATTGATGAAGTAAAAAGATTGATGGAAGTGCAAGGCTTTGACCAAACAAGCTATTTAAGAGTAGGCGTTAAAGGCGGCGGATGCTCAGGGATGACCTATATTCTTGGTTTTGATGAAAAGAAAGAACAGGATGAAGTATATCAGTTTGAAGGCCTTACTTATATCATGGAAAGATCTCATGAAATGTACCTCTTAGGCATGGAAATCGATTGGCACGGAGGGTTAAATGCAAGGGGCTTTACGTTTAGTAATCCAAACGCCAGCAAAACCTGCGGCTGCGGAACTTCCTTCGCGGTATAAACTCTGCAAAGAAATTTTTGTAAACCATTCTCGCCAGAGAATGGTTTTTTTATTGTTGTCATTGGCGGCTTGGGCCAAACGAAATTTTATGAGTGCATAAAAAAGCCTGCAGACAATGCTGCAGGCGCTTCGCTTGTAATGATTTCTTTATTTAGCCAACGCTGGTTTTTTCTTCAATGGACCTGTTACCGTATTGGCTTCTACACTATCACCAAGTGGTTTGTTTTTTGCAAAATCAACCAGGATCGGCGCTGCTACAAATATAGAAGAATAGCTTCCCGTCACAATTCCTATCAACATCGCAAAAGCAAATCCTTTCGTTACTTCGCCACCCACCAGGAAGAGGATAAGAATGGTAATAAACACCGTGAAAGAAGTCATAATCGTTCGGCTCAGGGTATCATTAATCGCCTTATTGATCAATGTTCTTTTGTCAACACCTTTCAGTGTCCGGCTGTTTTCCCGGATCCGGTCGTAAACGATGACCGTATCATTCATTGAAAAACCAATTACCGTCAGGATAGCTGCAATGAAATGCTGATCAATTTCCAACGGGAATGGAACAATGTTTTTGAAAAATGAAAACACGATCAATGTTACCAATACATCATGTAACAATGCGACCAGAGTTCCTACTGAATACCGCCAGTCACGGAATCGGATAAAAATATATAAGCTGATGATCAGTAATGACCAGAAAGTGGCCCATTGTGCGCCTTTTTTCAAGTCATCTGAAATCGTGGGGTCTACTTTTTTAGATGCCTGTATATGTTTTGAAGTGAATTGTTCCAGCGTAGTATTCGCATTCAGCATCGGTTTCAATCCCGCATACAAACGATTCCTCACCACAGAATCCGCCGCTTCCCCTTCCTGCTTGATCAGGTAATCTGTTGTAATATCAAATTGTCTGTTCGAGCCATAACTTTTCACGACCGGACTTTCCTTGAATACCGATTTCAACTGGTCACGGATCTTATCCGCATCCTGGGGTGTATCAAATGATACAACATAACTTCTGCCCCCGCTGAATTCAACACCTTCTTTGAATCCATTGAAAAAGGAAGCAATACCAAGCAATAAAACCACCGCAGAAATTCCATATGCAATTTTGCGGTATTCAATAAACTTATAATTCGCGTGACGGAAAATTCTTTTTGACAGCGCTGTAAAATATTTGAAATGCCTGTCTTTCGTCATATACAGGTCGGTGATTAATCTGGAAACAAGAATGCCGCAGAAGAGTGAAAGCAGTATACCCAGAATTTGAGTGGTTGCAAATCCAAGGACAGGTCCGAGACCATAAATCGCCAGAATGATAGCGGTAAGCAAAGTCGTAATGTGTGCATCAAGTACCGGAGGTAAAGAACGCCGGTAACCTAATTTAACAGCCTGTTCATGGCTGGCACCTTTCGCGAGTTCATCTTTGATTCTTTCAAATATGATCACATTCGTGTCAACCGCCATACCGATCGTCAATACCAGACCTGCAATACCGGGGGCTGTTAGTGTTGCCTTCATTGCGCTTAATACACCAACCGTGAAAAGCAGGTTTAGGATTAATGCAATATTTGCTACAATTCCCGCTGTGTTATAATAAATGAGCATCAGCAGGAAAATAACTGCGAAAGAAATCAGAAATGCCATTGATCCGCCATGGACCGCTTCCCTTCCCAAGGTAGGACCCACCACTTCTTCATGTACTATTCGTGCCGGTGCATCCAGTTTGCCGGCTTCGAGTATATTAGCAAGATCCTGCGCTTCCTGTACCACGATTTGGGTGTTCGCACCACCGCGGCCCATTGTGATTCGTGATTGTCCACCTTCAATTTTTTGAATAACATTCGGAGCGGAATAAACAATATCGTCCAATACAATGGCAATCGGCTTACCAACATTTGCTTCTGTCATCTTAGCCCATTCACGCGCACCATTTGCACTCATGCTCATCGTAACCACCACCTCATTGGTGATCTGGTCAAAATCCTGCTGTGCCTTTTCTATGGCTGTTCCTTCGAGTCTCGCACTTTCACGTCCTGGAATTGTTTTAATTGCGTACAGGAAAGCATAGGAAGATAATTTACCTGTTTCATCCCGGTCCTGCTTGCTCCATACAAACCGTGCATTGGCAGGAAAATTATTTTTCACAGTCGGTAACGCCAGATACTCATTCACTTTTGATGTGTCACTTAGTTTTGCAACGCCGATGTATGGATAAAACTGGTATTTGCCTGTTTGTTCATCCTGCCGCGGGACCGCAGGATTCAACAACCGGAATAGAGGATTGCGTCCGGCAGATGTATCTTTTGCTAATGTATCCGTTTTGGCAGCCGAATCAGATTTTTTGACTCCATATAGGTAAGTGTCCAATGATTTATCTGCCAGTTGTAATCCATTCCCCAGTGTCTCCCAGGTATAAACTTCCCAGAATTGAAGATT
>DATLDA010000340.1:0-14343 GCA_035526135.1 Flavitalea sp. | reverse complement strand
GAGCCCATTCAATATTTTTTTGATGAAGGCACTGATGTGGATCACCTGCATTATTTTTCGAACAGGAAAACAAGTGACGCGATCCTGCTTGCACTTCAGGCAACGGGCAGCGGAATTATTCCCGGCTTTGTATCCATTGAACAGGATGCACTTGCGCTATCAGACCGCAATGCGTTACTGAAATTGGAAGGCGGACAAGTATTTACAGATACAGTAACAGGAACAAGACCGATTGTTGTGTTATTGCCCGGCATCATGGGCTCCAATCTTACGCATAATGATGCACTGATCTGGATCCATTACCTCCGATTTCTGACTGGGGGATTAACGCAGATCAATATAAAGTCCGATCATATAAAAGCTCCCTCGCTGATTCGCACATCGTATAAAAAACTGGTGGATTACCTGCTTACGTCGTATGATGTCGTGACTTTTCCTTTCGACTGGAGAATGCCGATGACATCATCTGCCGCCATTTTCGACAAAAAAATCCAGGAACTGCTTGGATACAGACAACCCATCAAATTAATCGGACATTCCATGGGAGGCGTGCTGGTACGCGACTTCATCATCCAATATCCGGAAACGTGGAAACGATTGAACAGCTCCATCGATTTCCGCCTGATCTTTCTGGGAAGTCCGCTCGGAGGTTCCTTTCGGATTCCATTTGTTTTATTCGGGAAAGATGAAATCATTGGAAAACTAAATAAGATTGACATTTTCCATACGATGCAGGATCTGCTGAACATTTTTTCCCGTCTGCCGGGGTTGCTTGATCTCCTGCCTCATACAGTTACAGAAGGAAACGATTTTGCTGATCTGCAAACGTGGACGGCTATGCGAAAAGCCCTTGGTATCAACAATTGGCCTATACCACAGAAATCGGACCTGGATGCTTTTAAAAATTACCGTGATACGATTACAAAAAATCTTGACGCAATCGATTATACTAACACCACCTATATTGCGGGAAAAGACAAAGCGACTGTATCAGGATATCGAATCGACAAAACGAGCAAGGGGGAAGAATTAATATTCCTGAGTACAGCAGAGGGTGACCAAAGTGTTACGTGGGCGTCAGGCATACCTTCAAAGATGATCGAACGGGATGCGGTTTTTTATGCAAATGTTTCTCATGGAGCATTGGCAAATGATCCGGGACTATTCAAAGCAATTGATGAGATTTTAAAAACAGGGTCTACAAATATCCTGAGCAGAAAAAGGCCCGTGGTTAGAGGAGAAGAAAAATTATTCCGTTCACCGGAACACCATGATTTTGATATTTCACCGACAGGAATAGAAAAAACATTGCTTGCCCTGGATTCGGAAGAAAATTTTGTAGTTACTGAAACACCGGTCCGTGTTTCTGTTAGCAACGGCGACCTGCGCTATGCAAGCTTTCCATTACTCGGCGGACATTTTATAAATGATGCGATCCTATATGCAGAAAAAGCAATTGATAATAATCTGAATGGAGCGCTGACCGACAGACACGTGGTAAACCTGTACCCCGGCGACATAGGCACCAACCTTGTTATCCTTAAAAACGATAATGATTTCCCGGGAGCAATTATTGTTGGTCTCGGGAAACCCGGATCACTTACGGCATTCCAGCTCACACAAACGACCGAACAGGGAATCGTTCAATATCTTCTTGATTTGAATTCCTCTAAAAATAAAATTCCTGTTTCAGGCATTGGTATCTCAACACTTGCAATCGGATGTGGGTATGGAGGCCTGTCAATAGAAAATTCGGTAAGGGCGATTCTGCAGGCAGTGGAAAATGCAAATGCACGCATGCGGAAACTTCACACGGCCAATGTGATGACCATACAATTTGTTGAAATTGTAGAACAGTATGAGGACCGTGCCCTCAGTTGTTATTATTCTGTGAACCGGATTGAAACCCAGAAAGACAATACGATCAATATCATCACGGATCCCAAAACGATCAGGACTTTACTCGGATCAAGAAAAAGAATTCCATCGGATGCAACAGAGGAATGGTGGAACAGGATTACAGTAAAAGAAGAAATGCTTCCTAATGAGCCGGGTGTCCAGTGTTTGACTTTCAGCGCCTCGACCGGCGGATCCCGTGAAGAGGAACGAAAACTTTTTCTCACCACCGGCGTAATCAGTCAATTGCTCGAAGACATTTCGGTAAATAATCAGTGGTCTCCTTCTTTGGCGAGAACCATTTTTGAATTGATCATTCCTAATGACTTTAAAGAACAATTGAAAAAAAGATGTCACATCAACTGGATCGTAAATGAATATACGGCCGCATTTCCATGGGAATTATTACAGGACATTGCTTCAGATGCCAAGCCGCTTTGTGTCAATTCAGGAATGATTCGTCAGCTGGCAACAGCGAATTACCGGACAATTGTGAAAGAGGTCTCAAAAAAAACGGCGCTGGTGATCGGCGATCCCGATACAGGCGGATATGTGATGCAACTACCGGGTGCTCTAAAAGAAGCCCAAATGGTTTCGACACTTTTCGAAGCGCATGACATTGTTCCTGCCACATTACTTAGAACCGGATCCGCTGAAATTGTGCAGGCACTTTTCTCGGAAGATTACAAACTGATCCATCTTGCGGGACATGGATTGTACAATCCGGCTGCGCCGCAATCCTCCGGCATGGTGATTGGTAATGGTGTTTTTCTTTCAACAAGGGAAATTGCACAAATGAGTACCGTTCCCGAACTCGTTTTTGTGAACTGTTGTTTTCTCGGTAAAACTGACGGTGCTTCGGAATTGTTATATCAAAGCAGGTACAAGCTCGCTGCAAATATTGGAACTCAGCTTATACAAAATGGAGTGAAAGCAGTGATCGTCGCCGGATGGGCAGTTGATGATACAGCGGCATACGAGTTCACTGAAATTTTCTATGAACACTTGTTTTCAGGATATAATTTCGGCGAAGCGACAAGAGCAGCCCGTGCTGCAGTTTATTACAAATCGCGTGGTATAAACAACACATGGGGAGCCTACCAGGCATACGGCGATCCCTATTACAAATTCAGAGACGTTGCCGCACCGCAAAAAGACCCCTCTTATACATTCATCATCGCAGAGCAGGCGGAAATTGAATTGAACAATCTGCATAACGAACTGCAAACCGGTAAGTATTCACATGATCAACTTGTCCGTGAAGTGGAAGCGATTGCAGATGGAGTCGACAAAGCAGGCTTGCGGAACGCAGTCATCAATGAGACTGAAGCAAACATTTACGCTGACCTTTGTGAATATGAGAAAGCTATAACCAGGTTTGAAACTTTCCTTAAAACCGAAAATGCCTCCTTTTCAGTGAAGGCAGTAGAGAAATATTGTAATGTCCGAGCGAAAAAGCTCGTAGCCGACCAAAGAAGTTTGAAACGAAACAAGGTGTCTGCCAATGGCCTGAAGCCGGTAATAAAAGATTTGCAACAACTCTTACTGTTAGCACCGACTGCAGAAAGATATGGACTTCTGGGTAGTACCTTCAAAAGAAAAGGGTTTCTGTCAGCAGCAATGACAGAAAAATTAAAATCGTATGCGATGGCTGCATATTATTACCAGTTGGCCCATAATATCCCCGGTAACAATTATCCGGTTTATACGCTTACCAACTGGTATATCCTTGAAGGCGGGTTGGTGCTATCAAAAAAAAGAGAGTGGGGAAAGAAAATAAAGATCGGCAAAAAAGAATATCTGTTACCCGACAAAGAAACAGCCTGGCAACAATTAATGAAAATGAAACAGGAGCAAGTTACTGGACGCAGCATGGATTTCTGGAATCTGATCAGCAATGCCAATGTGTCCCTGGCATTATTATTACTCAATCCTGTTGCTGCGGAAAAAGAAAACAAATGGGAAGAACTGATCAACGTATACAGGAAAGAATGGAAAAAAGCCGGATCAAAAGCAAATAAAATCTCCGAAATAGAACAACTCGAATTATTACTGGATGTATTGCAACCCCCAAGACACCTCACGAGCAGGAAAATAGTGGCCCGATTAAAAGATCTGAAAACCGAACTGGAAAAAATCGTTCAATAAAAATTCAATCAGTTATTGTAAGGCAGGTCTTCCTCGCTGGCATCAATGGCTTCCGGCAAAAATTGTTCGATTTCCTCTTCCGAGCGGATGACTTTTTCAGTTTTTTTTATTCCAGTACCACGGGTAATCGAATCCCTGTTTACCACAGGAATATAAAGGGGAGCAGTAATAGCTGAAATAACTTTTTTCCAATTGAATGCCGGCCCGATATCCCACTTACCGTCTTTTCTGTAATTGATATGCGATACAATGCCGTTAAATTCAAGGACCTTGTCAGTTGTCTGATATCTGATTTCTTCGGGAAGAAACATTTTCCGGATATTATATTGCCTTGTCAGATAACGAACCAAGATGATCAAACTGTCATACTGTGGTTCGGTAAAGGTGGCGTAGTAAGACTCACCACGAAAAGGTGTGGCTAATTTTTCAAAAGCCTCCGCTTCATTGATGGAACAATAAATATCCACAGGGCTATTCGACTGTTGCCGGGAATAATAAGTTTCAAGGTTGCCGTCACGTTTATACAGGAATCCGTAATTCGATAATTCTATTCCAATTGTGCATTTATCCTGTGCATTGCCTGTATTTTCATTTCCTAGTCCTTTGCCGATATGACCCGACCAGAATTTACTTGAAAATAACTGATAGATCGTACCATCTCTCGCAATCACAAAGGGTACTGAAACGTGATAATCATTTCTTGTAAGGGCTGAAAGATCGGACCGGATCTGACCCGCCGTGTAGTGCAGTACAATTCTTTTTTTGGGATATTCTGATGCATGATAGTAGCGCGCGCGGTTTGCCGGTGTACATAAATATCCATGAACAGTCAATGCTTCACCTGGTACAGGCACAGCAATTTTTTTCAACAAGTATTCACCGTCATTTCCGGATCTGAGTACTTTTTGTTCCAGTACAGGAAGAGAGAGGTAGCGCATAAATGCATGTGTTAAGAAATGCTTGATAGGAGTAAATGAAACGCTGATCCCTGCTATGAATGGAAGCCTGTCAATTTGGATGGAGTAAAAATAGAAATTATACCTGAACGGAAAATACTACTTACCGGCTAATGTTTTGTTTTCAGGTGCTCCAAATCGATGGCTTCATGAATTAGCTTCATCTATTGCGCAAGTGAAATGGTGATCTGCATACCTGCCCTTGTATTCGTAATCGGAGGTGCGGTGGAAATTTTCGGAATCACCCTTCGTTGTTCAAAATACAATTTGATGTTTACACGATTGCTGATCACATAATCGATGGAAGGATTGATAAAAATAACTTTTTGTCCCGCCGTTGGCAATGATTGAGTCTGGTCAAGACGGCTGTTAGCGGTCGCATCGTCACGGATACTGAAGTCAAGTCGGAAGGCTGCATCATTTTCCAATGGTTTACCCTTCCACTTTAAAAAGGAAAAAGCACCCCGCTTCCGATAACCCGCTCCGACAGTGAATTCCGTGGAGCGCGCTTCACTTAACTGAAAATCGATCAGGCTCAGACTCAATTGCCTTGATTTCTTGAATTCGAAACGCGCATTGACCTGATTGGTAAACTGCATATCGATATCAATAAATGGAGAGAATTGTTCACTAATAGAAATATTTGGCACAAGAAAATAAGGAATGAAATTTCCGGTAAGCGTATCAATGAAGCCGGGGAAGTTAAAATTGAAAGGATCATCGAACAGCAATGCCGAATTGAAACTGTTCATGCTTAATGTGCTGTTATATGCATGAGAAATCGTGAAACTGGTAAAGATCTTTTCCATCGCGGGAATTCGTGTTAGACCATTATACGTGATCCTCCAGTTTGGTCTGGGCATAATACCAGTGAACGGATTGGAACGGATGTTCGGGTTCGTTTGTTTAATTAACGATATCGTATTTGGATCTTTCCCCGTATATGCTGCAATGAATGCAGGAAGGATCACATCCTGAGCATAGCGACCATAACCGAGGTAATATCCGTCTGCAGTGGGTGTATTGTTTGAATAAGGATTTTTGGAACTCAGTCGCTGGGAAATAATACGCCGGTAATCCTGGAATTTCAGAAATGTCTCCGAAACTTCATTCGGCTTCACTTTCTCAAATAATGTCTTGTATGAAATATAACTTACGGAAAATGTTCCTGATGAATACGGATTCAATCTTGAGAATTTACCGCTGAATCCCAGGGTGTCTTTATACAATTCACTATAGGACTTTCCAAAGGATTTTTCCAGGTTCACATCAATGGTGAGGTCACGCAACGGCACGACCTGAGCGTTCATGATCAATCGCTGAGTATAATCCTGTCTGTTCTGAAAATTGAAATTCGGATCAGCAGTGATTAATCCTTTATTCGCCAGATGATTTATAAAATTCGTATCAGGTTGCCTTCCGAAAACATAATCTAATCCCGGTGCCCATGTTTTAAAATTCATACCCAGTATACGTGTACTGTCGGTGTACCCGTAAATGGTTGAATTGGCGGATTCCGTATAATTGACAGTAATTCGCTTCAATGACATGAGTAATCTTCCTGCAAATTTTGCTCCCTTGCCTAAGGTTACCGGTTTCTTTTGTTTTTTCGTCGTATCCGGATAATTTGTCGGTGGCGGCGCAGCTTCCGGAACATCCTGGTCGGCTGCTTTTAACCAACGCGACTTGTTATAAAGTTTTGTGAGGTCAAATTCTGCGGTAACACTTTTCTGTTGACCGTTGGAAAGCGTGTTGCCGAGGTTACGAGCAAGCAGCGAAGCACCTAACCAGTTATAGGTTGCTACATATCCTAACCGGATGGAGGTGAAATCAAGAATAGGAAGTTTTGCAGTAGGCAAGACATAAGTTACATTGGCTGTTTGCTGGTAAGAAATGGTCCTTCCGCCGGCCCGGAAATTTTTCCACATGCGTGCTTTTTCCTGTTTGTCCAACCGGCCGGTATCTTCGTCTACCCATGCCCGGTTGATGGCAGAAAAATCAATGTTCAATGACTGTGTAAGATCCCATCGCAGGTTATACAGACGGTCAAACGTAAAATACTTATCATAAGTTTCGAGCAATTTGCCTTTTGGTCCGCCTACATTTCGCGGCCTGAAGGCACCAAATTGACGCGTGGCATCAGCACGGAAACTAAGCAAAGATGGCAGCGGATTGAAATTGATATCTTTCAACAAAGCATACCATGGCGACTTTGACCTGATACGTGAATCAAGAGGTTTCCAGTATTTCGGTGCTGCGGAATAATTGTATCCAAGACCGGCCCGGTGCCTTACCAGTGAATTATTTTCTATCAGTGAATTATGTTGTTCCTCTTTATAATAAGAATAGCTGACATCAATATTCTCAATGCTCCAGATCTTTACTTTTTTTCCATTCCGTGGATTCTTCCTCACATTGGTCAGGTTCAATGTTTTGATCGTTCGGACGTCAAGCGCATCATCTTTGATTGAATCCTTTGCAGCTCCAGAAGCACGGCGTAATTTTTCTTTCAGGGTTATATCCAGGTCATACGGATCATATTGCGGAGATGTAATCGTACGCGATATGCCGGCATAGAAAGGAATTGATAACGCAGCGTTTTGCGGTAGTAATCTTCCCAATTCAAGATTTGTGGCAAGATCGAACTGATGGAAGTCTTCTCTTGATCTTTCATTCACTCTTTGTTCGATTGTTCCGAAGCCCTGGCTCCGCGTGGATCCGGATATATATAATGTGCCCAGATCAGCGAGCTTGAAATCAACCCGGCCCAAAGCGGCCCATCCACCTTTCTCGTTCAATTCAGCGAGGCGCAATTCATTGAACCAAACTTCTGTACAAATGTCTTCGCGGCGACGATTTTCAAGCCCTAGGAAAAAGATCCTTACTTCACCGAGGTTTGGATTACCCATGATCGCGTATTCAATACCGTTCGTTTCGACACGTTTGAAATAGGTATTTGTATTACCGCTACTGTTTCGCTGCAACTTAAGATTCGTAAGTTGATCCAGGTTTAATACAAGGTTATTTACGTCTGGCCAGATATTGACATCCGACGTGGTTCCCCATGGTGTTTTTTTAAGAGGAGTACGGATCTCATAATAATTATTAATCAGATCATTCCCAAACCGTACCACACTGTATACATCATCATCATTTAAATTGTCTGTCAGGCCGCCGGATTCCACGTGCGTATACATCAGCATTTTTCCATATTGTCGAAGATCCAGGTTCATGGTTTTGAATACACCACGCACATCGCCGAGACCAAGATTGCAAATCTGTAAGCTTAGTGATTGTTCATTTAATAATAAGTTCACATTGTTGTTACTCGTTTGCTGTTGCTGCACCACACCGGGCGGGATCTTATACGGGATCGGATCGCGTGAACTGTTCTCTTCAATGTTTACTGCAAGCTGGTTGAATGACGTGATCGTATTTTGTGGGATCTGCGCATATTGACCCAATGTATCCAGTTCGTAATTGAAACGTCTCCACTGATTCCTTACAAGTTCAAGTTTCGCAAATCTCAATACAACCGAATCTTCAAAATTGTGCAGGAACATTCTGATAAAACGGATCGATTTAAAATCCGGAATGTTCCCGACATTTTTTTCATATTTATCAATCGGTATCCTGAAGAGGTACCATTTTTCCGGTGAACCTCCACTGGGCGTAAATGACCGAACATCTGTTATAAAATTTTTACCCACCTCACCCAGATCTCCTGGTGTCAGGTTAACGCGATACTGGAAATATTCTTCCAATTCATTCAAAGTATTATCGCGGTTGAATTCTTCCTGGTCAGGATACAATGTAAATGCATTCACGAATTGCTGACCGGTAGTAGCTACAGGAGAATTTCCCTGCGGGCTGTTAATATTTTTATACCTGCCGAGGATCCTTGTCTGCGTCTGATCATAAACGGCATCCCGGTAATTCAGGAAATCATCATTCGAAGGATCTGAAAGTGCAGCCTGATAAATCGGTGAGTTCGGGCCAAAATTATTTAGCAGGTCATTCAGGTATTGAGGAAACTTTCTTCGTTCGGCGTCATTATCTAACCCGTCGAATCCGGCATCCTGCAAAGGTCTGTCTGAAGGATCATTACTGAAAGCCTGCGTTACCTGGATCGGGTTTGACGGAACTTTTCCCCACACTGTGCTGCTGTCTTCCTGTGCTCTTGTCACTGCTCCGCTGATCCCGTTCTCAAAAAATCTTTTGCCGTCACGTAATACATCTTCAGAAATATTTCCCAGATTAAAATACAATTGACCACCGGTGCTCAGCGGATTTTTTAAAAAAGGATCCTGCATCCAGAATTCTATGAACTCTACGTTGCCGGTTTCAAAATCCACCTGGTCAAGGCCCCGCATAATTCCGCCCCACCGGTTTTTCGGATTCAGTAATTTACCCTGAGCGGTAACACTGGTTGTTCGTGCATCAAAATTGTATGGCCCTTTATCCGTAGGGAAAAATGAAAGATCAAAGGTGATGAGTTGCGCCTGACCAAAATCTGTTGTTTTCTTGGGGTAGATGTCTTTCACTTTTACGAGCCGGACGCGTGGATCCGAAAAATCCTGATAATCTTTTACCGGATTGTTATCGCTCCGGGCGTCCTGCAGCACCGGTTCAATATTATACCACGCAATTTTTGCGCGGTTAAATCCATAATCCAATGAATTAATATTATTTGCTTCAGGGAATAAGCCGTTACCTGCAGGAGTCGAGGCGAGACCCCAACTAATTAGGGGAAACCGAAGGTCAATCGAATTGCGTGCACCTTCAAATTCATCAATGAAAATCAAACCACCTTTTCCTTTACCAATCTGCCTGGGATGGCCCGGCTTCAGGAAGGCACCTTCTCCGTAAGCCGTGATGCTGCTGCTTTCCGTAGTATTATAGAAAGGAAGTTTATCCAACCATCGTGTAATGCGTGGTGCGTCGGTACGATAGCTGAAATCGAGACCGTACATGGTATTTTTGATCGGGTCTTCGTTGTAAGATGTCTTTGTGAAATAGGGCGTTTCGCCCAACTTTACAATAGATGCGCCAAGCGTCAATGATTCCCGCGCTGTATTCTTTGCCAAATAGTCAAATCGCAATCCCATGAAATTTCTTTGCTGTATTCCGAAACTTCCGTTGTTCTCATATTGTACGTTCACCGGCAATCCTGCATTCAGAATGGCAGGATTGATAATCCGAACGGATCCGAGATTGTAGTCGATCGTATAATCAATATTTTCCTTCAGCAACTGGCCTCCTGCCATTACGGTTACAGATCCCTGTGGTACATTGAATGCACCCAGTGAAATTTCCGAAGTCGATTGTCCTTTTGCGGAACCGCTGATGATATACCGGTCAAGGTTCGCA
Source organism: Flavitalea sp. (assembly GCA_035526135.1). GTDB lineage: Bacteria > Bacteroidota > Bacteroidia > Chitinophagales > Chitinophagaceae > Flavitalea. The sequence goes on along the minus strand of DATLDA010000340.1, from coordinate 3,973 downwards.
AACGTGCGTGCGATCTCCTTGATAGTATCATACAAAGGATAATACACGTATTTATCTTTTAACGATTGGGGACTGCCGCTGAAAGCGGCTGTGTCAAGATCACGTCCGAAAGGTTCCAGCTTGGGAAATATAATTCGTGCCTGTTGTGATATTATCGTAAACCCTTCAAGGTAATCGAACACACCATCGGGGAAAGGATCATTCCGCGAATTCAACCGGTCAAGACCAATAACCGAGATCAAAGGCACTCCTTCACGCGGACCTTCCGGCAAAAATCTTTTTTGTCCGAGGCTTGGTTCCTCATATAATATATTCAATTTAAAATCTCCCGGGGAAATGCTCGATAAATAACTTCCATCACGGGTTTTTAATGAATAAACGTTCTTCATCATCAGATCCCACAAAGGGAGATTCGTTCGTTGTGAAGTGGCCTTCAATAATTTCAGGAACAAAACTTTTTGTGTACCACTTGCCTGCAGATTTGTAGTATCAGGTGGAATGTCCTGCGAAAATTCTCCGACCTGAAAATATTTTCCATTGTAACTGTATTGATACGCCACGGCTACTACTTCATCAGGTTGTAACGGCTGATTGAGGGAAATAAATCCAATCTGGGGGTTGAAGAAATAATCGGCTGGGCCAAGTTTTCTTGCGAAAGTTTTTTCGAAGTCCTGCACTTGTTTTAAGCCAAGCGCAGAAAGGCTGGTTGTAACTGTTGAAGAATTACGGCTGTTCGGATTGTTGATAATGTTTCTGTACAGGTCGTTGGCATCGTTGAAAGGAATCCCCTGGGGGTTACCCGGGTTACAATTGATTGAAGAATTGAATGCAGGACATTCCCCGAGATCCATCAATCCAACTACGTCGCGTGTTTCTGTCGTGGAACCATTCCTGTTAGTTACCCAAACTTCCACGCGAATGATCTGAATTTGAGATTGCACCACGGGCAGGTTTTCCATGGCTTTATTGTAATTGCGCCGAAAATACTGGGCCATCAGGAAGTGACGGTTCTCTTCGTAATCATTTGCCTTGAATTCAAAAAGTGTATTGGTCGATCCACCCTGGAGGCCGAGTGATTGCCGGGATGCACGCTGGTTCGCAACAACACCGGTGACAAACAGTTTACCAAACTGCAATTGTGTTTTTAAACCGAATAATGATTGGGCGCCAGGTATCAGAGAACCTTTTGATGAGAAGCTTACATTACCGGCTTCAATCCTTTTGATGATCTCGTCTTCAGTTCCGGTGTAATCCAGCTTCAACTGATTCTCAAAATCAAAATTTGCCTGCGTATTATAATTGATTGGCAGCTTTAATTTGTCGCCGATATTTCCAATCACACTAAGATTGGCATTCATATCAAAATCAAATCCACCGTTTTTACGGGCCCTCTCAGGCAGTGCAGGGTTCTTGATATTTTGTCCCTGGTATCCCGCGATAATGTTGACATTTCCCTGCGGCCGGATCTCTACTTTTCCATTACCGAATATGCGGTTAAAAATATTGTCTGTAACAGAGAGTCTGGGCCTTACCAGTTTTCTGTTCAGACCCCCGAGTACATTCGATCTTTTTTTGAAATACTCGATTTCCGCTTTTCGCGCTTGCAATTGCATGAATTCATCGAATGTCAGGTAGGTCGGTTTCCGGTAGTACGTTTTGCCGACTTTTTCGATAATATAATATTGTTTTGTTTTCGGATCGTAGATGATCGAATCCGAAATGTTGGCGGGATCTTTCAGGTCGAACGAATGTCGTCCCTGATCAGAATAACGGTCTCCACGACGGTCGCGGATGGGAAATTTCAAAGTATCGGGTGTGCGGATGATGCTTGAATCGGCCCGTGCTTGTGCACAAAGCGGCAGCGGGTTCAAAAAAAATGAACCAGTCAGAATTACAAAGGAAAATGCAATGGAAAGTAATCGCGTCAATCTTTCTCTGGAATGTTAAAGTAGAATTCGAAATGCGATAGGCTAGAGTGTTTTTAGGGATTTTTTGATGATATCCTCGATTTGAGTCAGGTCCGGTTCTGTTGAAAGTACTTTACGGATAGCTTGTTCGCCTGCATTCCGGGCAATGCCAAGCGCGACCAGTGCATTTAACGCATCTTGCTCCAATGTATTGTGTATCAACGATACGTTATTAGTTTCAAGTACAGATTTTCCTACTTTATCTCTTAGTTCCAATACAATTCTTTCCGCTGATTTTTTACCGATCCCCTTGATGCTTTCCAGTTGTTTATGATTCCCCTGGACAATAGCCCGGGTGATCTCTGAAGGCTTCATCGATGACAACATCATACGAGCCGTTGCTGCACCTACCCCTGAAACACTTAACAACTGAAGGAACATTTCCTTTTCCTGCGTGTCGGCAAAGCCATACAATATATGTGCGTCCTCACGGATATGCAAATGTGTATATAACAAACCTTTCTCCCGTGCCTGGATCTGCGAATATGTATTCAGGCTGATATGCAATTCATACCCGACCCCATTTGCTTCTACCTGCACCATTGCCGGCGTTTTCAACACAAAATCCCCCCGGATAAATGCGATCATAGCCTGCGAAAATACAGGAAAATGACTATTTCAGATTTTAGATTTACGATTTCAGATTTTTCCGATTAGTTGACTGAAAGTAACCGCTATAAAGATTTTACAAGACGCAAAAAACGATAAACAATAAGCTCTACGATTAAGCCCAGTTTTCAAATCGGAAATCGCAAATGAAGATCCTTTCGCTTTGCTCGGCACAACTCTAAAATCTAAAATTGCCTTGCTTGTCCTATTTTGCGCCCTCAAATGGATTCGCATACATGAGTAAAAAGATTACAGCTGCGATCACGGCAGTGGGAGGATATGTTCCGGAAGATAAGCTCACCAATGCTGACCTGGAAAAGATGGTGGATACAAATGACGAATGGATCAAAACGCGTACCGGTGTTTCGGAAAGAAGAATCCTGAAAGGAGCAAACAAGGCTTCTTCAGACCTGGGAGCTCCGGCTGTGAAAGAATTGCTTAGGAAAAGAGGGATTGACCCTTTGGAGATTGACTGCCTGATCTGTTGTACCGTAACCGCTGATATGCTTTTTCCTGCCACAGCGAATATTATTTGCGATAAGATCGGTGCAAAAAATGCATGGGGTTTCGATCTCAGTGCTGCCTGTTCAGGTTTTTTATACGGTGTTACGACAGGCGCTATGTTTATCGAAAGCGGTCGTTATAAAAAAGTAGTTGTTGTCGGCGCAGATAAAATGAGCGCTATTGTCGATTACAGTGACAGAACCACATGCGTCATTTTTGGTGACGGTGGAGCAGCGGTGTTACTCGAACCGAATTATGAGGGATTCGGAATACAGGATAGCATTTTGAAAAGTGATGGCAGCGGAAAGCACCTTCTTCATATGAAAGCGGGAGGATCGTTGAGGCCTGCCAGTTATGAAACCGTGGCAGCCAAAGAACATTATATTTTCCAGGAAGGACAATCTGTTTTTAAGTTCGCGGTAAAAGGTATGGCCGATGTAAGCGCGGAATTGCTGGAAAAAAATAACCTGACAGGCGACGACATTGCGTGGCTTGTGCCACACCAGGCTAACAAAAGAATTATTGATGCCACCGCAGATCGTATGGGATTATCGCATGATAAAGTGATGCTGAACATTCAGCGTTTTGGAAATACCACCGCGGCGACCATTCCTTTGTGTTTATGGGAATGGGAACCCAGATTAAAAAAGGGTGATAACATCGTCCTTGCTGCTTTCGGTGGGGGATTCACCTGGGGTGCAACGCTGGTGAAGTGGGCATATTGATTTTGCTGAGAGCCACGTGACATGAGCTTTGGGTTGTCAGCTATCCAGAGTACATTGAGCCATGGGCTTTGGGCTGTCAGCTATCAGAGTACATACTACATTCAGCCATGAGCTTTGGGCTGTCAGCTATCAGAGTACATACTACATTCAGCCACGAGCTTTGGGCTG
>DATLDA010000337.1:0-2930 GCA_035526135.1 Flavitalea sp. | reverse complement strand
GTAATGATCCCGAACCTGGTTCCAGTTCACACCATGCATATTGGGATCGTAGAAATAATCCCTTTCAATACGCCATACATCGGCATAAATTTGTTTCCATTCTGCAGCAGGATCTACCATCGTTTGCATTTCAGCTACACGCAATGGCTTTTCAAATTTCTGGTTTTCAGCAGGCTGAATGATTGCAAATTGATTGTTGGGTCGCGCTGCCAGTATTTTTCCTTTATTGTCGGACAGCAGGTATCCGTTCGCGTTATCAAGGATCGTTTTCTCATCACGCTTATCAATATCAAAATATTTAATAGCTCCCGGTCCTGTTGTTCCGGTATTGGCGTATTTCATGTAGATGATCTTTCCCTTTGCAGCATTCAGTTGTCCATAGTTGCCTGCGCCCAATGGCAGTATCACCATTCTTTGTTCCAGGTCATCAAAATCAATCAGCACATTATTTGCTGAAGGAAGCGGTTTCACTTTTAATGAAGTATCCTTTCGCTCCTTCTCTGCTTTACTGATCAACTCTTCTTTTTTAGCCGGTGCATCGAGCTTCAAAGCAACCGTATCATTCTTGGGAGAAAGCAGTGATGGAGTGGTTTTTAAAAGCGCTATAGCAGCGACCTGGCCTGAGTTCGCATAAATGAACGAATTATCAATGCTGCTGTATATCGGTTGAAAAGATTGTGATGTTAAGAGGTACAGGTATTTTCCTTCCGGATCAAATACAGGATTCGTAGCGCTATAAAAACCGGATGTAACCTGGTGCAACTTTTTATTGTTGTAATCATAGATGAATACAGCCTGCTGATAATTATCCAAATCCCGGTTATAGGTGAGGTACCGGCTGTCAGGCGACCATCGGGCAGTAAAATTATTTACTGCTCCATGCATCATGCGAAGGCCCTTGTCTATCTGGATAGTTTGACCTGAAGCCACATCCACTACCTGAATTTTCATGGCTTTATCAATGAATGCAATCTTTTTGCTGTCAGGTGACCAATAGGGAGTATACCTGAAACCTTCACCATAGCTTGTTACTTTTCTTTCGGAACCTTCACCTTCCGTTGGCATGATATATAATTCATACTCTCCCGATTTATCGCTCCAGTATGCGATGGATCTTCCGTCCGGCGACCAGGCGGGGAAACGTTCTGCAGCACCGGATGTGTGCGTCATATCTTTTACAAATCCGTTTTCTGCGGGCACTGAAAAAATATTGCCGCGCGCTTGTATTAAAGCCCTGTTACCATCCGGACTCATTGCAACCGATTGAATATTTCTTTCTGCCGATTCGAGACGAGGTTTGAGTAATGCTTTATCAGTTACAAGATTTACGGTAACGACTTTAGGCTGTAACGTAGCAAAAGGGAGTAAATAAAGTTTCCCTCCGGATTCATATACAATATCGTCAGGTCCCTGCGAAGGGAAGTGTACATCGCCGTCTGTATACTTTGTTATTTGTGTCAATGATTTATTGGCGACATCGTATTTCCAGATATTGGTGCGTTGGTCAGGACCTCTGTCGGAAAGAAAATAAATACTGTTGCCGTGCCACATGGGAAAATCATAAGGTGCTTCATCGGAAGCAGAAATATTTTCAGATGTTTTATTCGCAAAATTGTAGATGTGTATATCAGCTACGTTACCGCCGCGATACCGCTTCCAGTTACGCAGACGTTCTGTTCTGATAACAACAGCGATTTGTTTTCCATCGGGAGAATAAGAACCGTATTCGGCATAGGCCAGTGGCAGCTTTTCTGCAGGCCCGCCGGACGCGGGTACCGTAAAGAATTGATTGAATCTTGCTTTTCCGCTTTCACGGCTGGAAGCAAATAATACTTTGTTGCCATCGAGCGTCCAGTCTACTACCCGATCCGGATAACCATGACTCGTAAGACGAATCGGAACACCACCGGTTACCGGGATGACGTATGCATCAGCATTGCCATCATAATTTCCGGTGAAAGCAACGCTTTTGCCATCCCGTGAAAATTTTGGAAAGCTTTCCACTCCTGCAGGTGAACTGAGTTTAACGGCAGCACCACCTGTTTTAGGAATGATCCACAGGTCATTCGCATAAGTAAATACAATATCTGTGGCCGATACATCGGGGTATCTGAAGAGACCCGCATCTATCTGAGCAAAACTAATAATGGATGCAACGATCGTTACCAGCAAAGCAAGCAATTTTTTCATATGTTTTAATTGGGGGATGAATATAAGAAAGCCACGTCAGAGTTGAGTTACCGCTGATAGATTTAGAGTAAAATCTGAATCGTCGTATATTATTGATTCCACTTGCCCTTTAGCATCCGTTTGAATCCTCAATGCCTCCCTATTGCCTCCCCTGTTCCTACCCGGATTCTACCCGGATTCCGGGGTGAACAGAGTACGAACAGAGGACAATCCGGGTAGGCAATGAGGTAATTCCGGGGCGAAAGTGTAGTTCGTCCCACCTTTTGGGGAAGACCGTCACAGCTTCAGTCGAAGACCGTCACATTTTTGAAAGAAAAGAATCAATGTTGGCAGAGATTTGTTGAATCCGTCATTGTCTGAGAGTTTGCACAGGATCTTTGGGCGTGCAAACCCTGAAGTCTCTCTCCGGCAGCGCCTGATAAGTTAACCCAGTTCTTTGAAAATTTGTCTGAACTAAGATTTATAGGATGGGAAGGAGAATAGGATAATGTCTGAACCAGGATTTATAGGATGAGAAGGATGATAGGTCATGTTTTCCCTGTCATCCTGAGCGGGATCACTCCGATAAATATTCATAAAGGAAAGCCAGACGAAGGATCTATTTTTTGTCTGAACTAAGATTTATATGATTAAAAAGATGTGGTCCTTCCCTATCGCTGAGAATGACAATCGAAGAGTAAGTGCTCGCGGCTCAAAGCTCATTGCTCAGCGCTCAATGCCGTTTTCCTCTGATTTCCGGG
>DATLDA010000333.1:0-2787 GCA_035526135.1 Flavitalea sp. | reverse complement strand
CAGATGATATAGGTTTATAAAGTAAAATTATTTTCACCCGTCGATTTGTGTTACATGGATATTAGTCTGAATAAATATATCAGTGGTACAGGCTTCTGCAGCAGGAGAGAGGCCGATCAGTATATTGAACAGGGGCGTGTTACAATCAACGCGAAAGTAGCTGTCAAAGGAAACAGGGTGCAGGAAGGGGATGAAGTACGTGTAGATGGCGAAAAGTTAAAAGCTGTAAAATCTGCAGTCTATATCCTGCTGAATAAACCGAAAGGAATTACCTGCACCACTGATCTGAAAGACAAGACCAACGTGATTGACTTTATCAATTTCAAATCAAGGATTTTTCCGGTAGGAAGACTTGATAAAAGATCAGAGGGGCTGTTATTCCTGACCAATGACGGTGATATTGTAAATAAAATTCTGCGTGCAGGAAATAAACATGAGAAAGAATATGTGGTGTCTGTTGATAAGGACATTACGCCTGCCTTCATTCAAAAAATGCGGACGGGAGTGCGTATACTGGGTACCGTTACAAAATCCTGTTTCGTAAAACAGGAAAGCAACGATCGGTTTCGCATCATCCTGATCCAGGGAATGAACCGGCAGATTCGCCGGATGTGCGAAGCGCTCGGATACAATGTAAAATCACTCCTGCGCACACGCATCATGAACATAACCGTCAGCGGATTGCCGCCAGGAAAATGGAGATATTTCACACCTGACGAGATCAGAATTATCAATACGATGGTTTCCACATCAAGTAAAACGGACGAGCCGGAAAATGGTGGAATGGATGAGTGAAACTAGCTGGACTATTGTTAATCTCATCTGTACAATCTGTTGATGTGTATCACACTGCCAAGCTAATTTCCCTCTTTTTACGAGTTGTTAAAACGTACGGTATCAGGGGTTGTTACAAGGGCTGGAACGCAGGATTGGCGTATATTTGCACTCGTTTCCGTTACCCGCCGAAGCTTAAATAAAAAACACTCATTAACGTATGCATTTATTGAAAAAATCAATCTTCAGTTCTGTTTTTTTCAAAATTTTTATTGTAGTAATTTTTTCACTTCACGTTTCCGGTTTACGGGCCAATTTTAATTTTTTGGCTCCCGTTGCCAACCTTTCCGCCTATAACACTCATTTTACCGCACCCTGGATGTTCTCAGGCATGTATCCGGATGAGATCAGAATCAGCAGCTTTTATGAAATGAAAATGGAAGTTTATGATTCATTACGTTTGGATGAGCAGGGGCTCAACAGGGAAGCATTTCAATTTGCTATTCGGGGAATGGAAAAACTGATCCAATCAGGATACCCTTTAAATGAAAATGTTCTTTCCATAGCAGATTTCAGTCAACCTTCTACTGAAAAAAGATTGTATGTAGTTGATCTCAGCAATTACACATTGCTTTTCAAAACATATGTGGCACATGGCCGAAATACCGGTAAAGAAACAGCTGGTGAATTTTCTAATAATATGTCCAGCTTCAAAAGCAGTCTTGGATTTTACCTGACAGGAAATACCTATAAGGGCAAGCATGGATATTCTCTGAAATTACAAGGGTTGGAAAAGGGCATCAACGACAATGCCAGCCGTCGCGCGATTGTAGTGCATGGAGCTGATTATGTCACTGAATCTGCAATTCATCAAATGGGTTTCCTCGGAAGAAGTCAGGGTTGTCCTGCCATCCCCATGGCTTTGAACAAACCCATCATCAATGAGATAAAGGATGGTACCTGCCTTTTCATTTATCATCCTTCTGCGTGGTATCTTAACAATAGTCGTCTGCTGAACTGATCAATTTTTCCCGACAATTAATTTTTACAGGCAGATCACCCTTCTGCAGCTATATCTTTGGCACTTAACAGATGACATCTATGCTAAAGGTTGGTGTATTTGGGGTAGGGCATTTGGGTAAGTTCCATCTGAACAATTGGCGGGAAATCGAAGGAACAGAACTGGTCGGTTTTTACGATCCTGGTGACGATGCAGCTCAGGAGGTGACCGGTAAATATCAACTTGCACGTTTCGTGGATTCGGCCCGGTTGATGGACGCAGTCGATATTGTAGATATTGTGGCGCCCACAAATTTCCATTTTGAATTGTGTAAAGAAGCTATCCGCAAAGGCAAGCATGTATTTGTTGAAAAGCCGCTTGCAAATTCAATGGATGAGGCCAGGGAAATCGTCAAGTTGGTAAAGGAATCCAATGTAAGATTTCAGGTCGGGCATGTTGAACGGTTCAACCCGGCATTCCTTGCATTAAAACAAGTTGAACTTCATCCACTCTTTATCGAAGTCCACCGTCTTTCCCAATTTAATCCGCGCGGTACTGAGGTCAGTGTGATCCTGGATCTTATGATCCATGATATTGATATCATACTCAGCATTGTAAAAAGTGAAGTGCGGAATATTGCCGCAAACGGTGTAGCTGTAATGACACAAACTCCTGATATTGCCAACGTGAGGATCGAATTCAACAATGGCTGCGTGGCAAACCTGACCTCCAGCAGGATCTCTATGAAACGGATGCGTAAAATGCGCCTTTTTCAGAAGGATGCTTATATCGGAATTGATTTCCTTGAAAAAAAAACAGAGATCATCCGGCTCAAAACCCCCGAAGACATCAATGCTTTTACTTTCGACCTCGATCTGCCGGGAGGTGGAAAAAAATCGATTGCTGTTCATAATCCTTCCGCGCCGGAAATAAACGCAATCAAAATGGAACTGGAATCGTTCAGGGATGCGATCATAAATAAATCTGCTACGGCCGTGAGCGATATTGATGGA
>DATLDA010000319.1:0-3802 GCA_035526135.1 Flavitalea sp. | reverse complement strand
TGATGTCAGGAAGGAATAGCAGCCGCCAGTTCGAACAATCTGAAACATATAAAATTCAAGCTAATGCCTGCACACGGGGGCAGCTTTTTAACCTGATCGGTTGTCCTTTATTGGGTCAAGGCTATTTTATCAAACTATTCTGAAGGGCTGGTACTTTTTTTGAATGTCTCTATATAGCCAAAATGAACAATTATGCAAGACAACGGAAGCAGAAGCAGCAAACTAGACGACCTTAAGATCAATATGCGTCAGCAATACGAAGTGCAATACTGGTCACGCAAATGGGGTATTTCTACACTTCAACTTGAATCTGCTGTGAAAGCTGCAGGCAGTAATATCGTAAAGCACATTGAACAGCAACTGAGACAATCCGGTAAGCTGTACGAATTTTAGAGCGTATCAGCTCGGGGCTTTTTCGTTTTTTCCTCAAAAAGACTTTTATACAACGGGCTTTCTGTCCCTTTCACTTTATCCCAAAAAGTAAAATAAAGTCCATAGTTGTATTTGAATTGCTTATGGTGCAACGAATGATGTGTTGCACCGATCAGCCATCGTCCTATCGCATGGCGGTGAAACTTTTCAGGGTAAATTTCAATATCCAGATGATTAATGACACTGCTGAGTGTCATGATGGTCAGTATCGTTAATATAACTGCCGGATGAAGCGGAATTACCAGTAACAAAACAGGAAGAATAATTGCCTGCAACAAACCTTCGATCGGGTGAAAACTAAAAGCGGTAAAAGGCGAAGTGATATTGCTGTCGTGATGCACTTTATGAACGATGCGAAATATCTTCGGATGATGCATCACCCGATGCACCCAATAATAATAAGTTTCATGTAAAACCAAAATGACGAAAAGGCTGAATGGAAGATACCACCAGCCATACTGATCCGGAATCAAATAGATCTTAGTGAGCCCTTTTTGCCACAATAAAACCGTTATCGCACCCGCGACAGAAAATATCAAAGCCGTAAGCGTGCTCCACGCCACTTCCCTTTTGAATTGACCCGGTTTATAGTTCTTCGCATTCAATTTCCGGCTACTCCATTTTTCCCGAAACCATATATAAAAAATAGCATAGAATAGTGCTGCAATAAGCAGATACCGGCCAACGACCACTATAAAAAACAAAAGTGTACAAATCAGGAACCAGTAAGGATTATTCAGATCTGGGAGAGGATACATTACATATTGATTGAAAATTACATGCCGGTTTCACAAATTCTCTTATGAATTATCAGTGAGAGGCGAGCAGATAAATCAGTACAAGCAGAATCGCTGTTGCCAAAAGTACAATGAATGGCGTTAGTTGCTTCAACTTTACCGATTTGCTGTTTGATTTTTGAAATTGTTTAATCTTATTTTCCAGTGAAGGCGAATCATTCGACAGAAAAAGAAGTTTTTCCAGTACGGGTGGCGACAACGAGAATTTCATTATGCTTAATATGGCAAGTACATTATGGATCACTCCCGACCGGATGCTTTCGTTTTCTGAACCGGTCAGCATCGCCATCCTTGATGTGGAAAGCAGGTCAAGCAGCTGAAATTGTAATGCCTCATGATCCATTCTGAAAATATCCAGCTTTTCAATGTAGGTCCGCATTTGTTGTGAAATCATCAAAATCGATTCTGGTGAATCCGGCCGGACATTTTTTTTTCGTACAATACCCGGTTCAAATTGATGATCAAAATTGTAGAGATGTCTTTTACGTGGATTTGATAGAACATCATATGCTTCTTTGATCTCCCTGAAATGCTGGGCTGCATATGGATTTCCCGGGTTCTTATCGGGGTGGTATTTCAAGGCAAGACGACGATAGGAAATTTTTATTTCCTGCAGTGAAGCCGAAGGAGAGGCCTCCAATATCCTGTAATAATCTTTCAGTGGCATATTACATCGAACGCATAAAATAATTCACAGGAAGTGTTGATCATAATGATGTTTCTATGCAAAATAATCATATTGCATTTTACGTTTTTTACTACAATACGAATACTTATCCGGCTTCATTTCCGTTACTTTGCAGCCGAAAAAACAAATCCATTCCATGATCTTCCGTCTTTCCATAAGCTTCCTGGTGTTCTTATTTGTTTTTGTATTGCCTGGTTGTAAGGATGAGACGCTTCCCGCGGAGAACAAAACTCCGGTCGACACTACCCTGACGGTTTCTGAAAAGAAAGAAACCAAAGATGCCGATGCGGCCGCGATCATCGCCAGGAAACAGGTGCCGGTATTGTGCTATCATCAGTTGAGGGAATGGAGGAGTAAGGATTCACGGGTAGCAAAAGATTATATCGTTCCTCCGGCAAAGTTCCGGGAGCAGATCAAAATGCTGGCTGACAGTGGTTATCATTCCATTCTCCCCGACCAGTTATTGAATTATCTGAAGAAGGGTACTCCGTTACCCGCTAAACCCGTCATGCTCACTTTCGACGATACAGACCTGAGTCAGTATGAACTTGGTGCAGCAGAATTGGATAAATACGGATTCAAAGGTGTCTTCTTCATTATGACCGTCAGTATTGGCCGGCCTGGTTATATGACACGCGAACAGATCGCTGACCTGTCAGCGAAAGGACATGTTATTGGTTGCCATACATGGGACCATCATAATGTAAAAAAGTATTTGGATCCGGACTGGTCATTACAGGTTGATAAACCAAAGAAACAACTGGAAACAATTACAGGAAAACCAGTAAAGTATTTTGCTTATCCCTTCGGCCTTTGGAATGAAGAAGCCATCCAGCCTTTGCAGACGCGCGGTTTTAACGCGGCTTTTCAGTTATCGGAAAAACGTTCTGGCAATGCGCCTTTATTTACCATTCGCCGGATGATCGTTCCCGGTTATTGGGAATTGCGTACTGTAGAGCGATGGATCCGGCAAAACTTCTAGGTGCTGAGGAATTTATTCCCCCGACTTTTCCTGCTACCCATATACGCGACGTATTGATCCGACTGGTCTGATCCTTGTACTTTCTGGATTAAAAAAAAATGAAGAAAGCAAGGTTCGGTTTTGTAGCGGGGTTGGTACTGCTTGCATTTTTAGCGTTCAAACGTGAGCTGCCTGCTCAGCAAAATATAAATGGAAATTCTTCGAGCCCATCACTCCCTGTTGTCATCAGTAAGTAACTACTTTACTTTTTCTTATTACCCATCATACTAATTGTTGCTTTGCGGCCTGAGTCCAGCGCAGCCTCGACGGTGCCTGCTGCAACCCCATCATAAAATGCTTCCCCTGCAAAAAATAGTGTTTCCTCGACAGGAGCAGTTGCAATGGGACGAAATGTTTTTGTATGGATGGTTGAATAAGAGTAGGCGCCACGGGTAAACGGTTCTGCTGTCCAATTCACAATGAATTTCGCGTCGAGCCAGTCTCTCAAATTTTTCTCTTCTGTTTGAAACAATGTTGACAGTGAAGAAATTCCTGCATCCAGAATCATTTTCTCGTTCCAATCTTTTTTATCAAGCGCATCAGGACCTGCGATCCATCCGGCAAGAAGCGGTACTTTTTCAGGGTATTGTGTCCACCAGGTAGGAATCGTTTGGTCTGTGATCAAAAATGAGAGATCAGAAAGATCCTGCCCGATTTTTTTCATTGATGTCGGGCGATTTCCAGAATGCGTGTGTGAATTGAAACACTATTTTCAAAGCTGCACCGAAGCCTAATTTATCCATTGCATTCATTTTTTCGGGCAGGGCAGGAGTTATCATAATATGACCTTCACTTCCCGGTGGCGATTGCCATACGCCGAGTGGAATTGTGATCAGAACCTTATCGGCATTCATTTGCAGATTA
>DATLDA010000313.1:0-5493 GCA_035526135.1 Flavitalea sp. | reverse complement strand
GAAACGAGTACGGTGATAATAACAATGATGACAGTAATCGTAAGCATTAAAAATTTTTTCTAAAGGTAAGGTCAATCATCAAAGCTAGCTATGATGATATTTTTCATTGCGCAGGATGGTAGCCGCGCGGTATATCTGTTCAGCGAGTATCAGGCGCACCAGTTGATGCGGGAAAGTAAAACTTGACAGCGACAGGTTGTGATTCGCCCTTTTTACTATTTCATCATCGAGTCCGAATGCCCCTCCAATAACAAATACCATATTTCTCACGCCGGCATTGGTTTTGTCCTGTAAAAATTTTGCGAACAATAAAGAGTTGAATTGTTTTCCATTTTCATCGAGTGCCACAAGAAAGTCTTCTTTCTGAATGCTTTTGAGAATTGCTTCTCCTTCTTTTTTCTTTATTTCAGGCATGGAAAGATGACTCAGATTTTTTGGCGAAGGAATAATATTCCAGTTGATATCAAAGTAGTTCGCGATACGATTGGAATAATCATCAATCGCACTTTTGATCGTGGGATCATGAGGTTTTCCGAGTGCAGTTAAAATAACTTTCATTGCATTCAAATTACCAAAAAGCTGGTTGGTTTTGACACAAAAAACCCCCCGCTCTACTGCGGGGGGTGTTGATCCCTATATTAAAGTAACCGTCCTATATTAATTTACGCGTTCTATGAATTGAACTGCGGTTTGGATTCATTCTTCATTGACGGAGCTCCTTTTGGAGCTTTGTCACCGATGCCTGCTTTATCTTTAGCAGCATCGTATTCATCTTTTACTCCACGTACGAGATCATTGAATTTCTCTTTCCATGTATCAGTGAGGTCGCTGTATTTTTCACCAATTTTTTTACGGGTTTCTTCTCCTTTTTCTGGAGCGAACAGTAGACCAATGGCGAGTCCTGCGGCAACACCGGCCAATGCACTGATTATTACTTTTGACGTTGAGCTCATAATTGATAATTTAATTGTTGAGGATTTAATACTGATGAAGTAGAAAAATTCTTGCCAACTATTCAACAGCTTGAATTATTCTCTTCGATGATGAATTGTTGAGTTTTTGAGTATTTATTTCTACACGCCATTTCCTTGTGTGGTACCCGAAGCGACACTGACCGGAGTAACTGGGGTAGGTGGCTTTAAAGGTGGTTTCTTTCTTAATTGAGCCACTCGTGTGTAAATTTTTCCCGGCCTGTTGGAAGTTATGTCATCACTAAGCAACATACCCCACGGTTTAAGGTTGTCGACCCTTTCAAAAATTACTTTTAGGATGGCAATGCCCGGAATGGCGAGAAACATTCCGGAAATGCCAGCGAGCGCACCGCCCAGGAATACTCCCAGGATGGTAAATAAAGCATTGATCTTAACCTTGGAGCCGACCACTTTCGGCATGATGATATTATTGTCGAAAAATTGTACAATCCAAAGTACGACCAACGTCCATACTGCCTGCGTGGTATCTTCAGATGTAGTGAGGGTAATGAGCGTACAAAAGATGGAAGCGATCAGCATACCGATATAAGGTATCAGATTTAATACGGCTGCAAATACAGCCAGGAAGATGGCGTAGTCGATACCAATTATGGTAAATCCTAAAAAGTTAATCAAGGCAACGATTACCATTTCAATCATCAACCCCACCATGTAATTCTGAATCACCCCTTTTGATTCCCGCAGGATATCTTCCACTCGTTCCCGGTTTGACCCTTTGAAAATATCAACGAGGAAACGCTTCAGCATGTCACGGTAATAGAGGATCAGAAAAGTATAGATGGGTAAAAGACTTAATAATAAGAAGGTGTCTTTCAGGGAAACAAAAGTTGTCCCGATTACGCTGGATCCGGAGCCCTTCGCATTTTTGAAGTATGTACTTTGCTCTCTTGTCGAAATCCCGAATCGTTTCTGCGCCCATAACTGACCATCATGGATCAGTCCATTCAAACGTTTCTTTATTTCGGGTATATCATCGAGAAAATTCAGGATCTGCGTCGACAAAAAATAGATGACGCCGAAAATCAACAGAAAAGAAATAACAAGAGAAATCGCAATTGCATATACCCGTGGTATTTTCCTCTTCTCAAGAAATTTATTAATGGGTATCAGAACAATCGCGAGCAGAATGGATAGTGCAAATGGAACGATGATGTCCGTTGCCCACCGGATAATAAAACCGGCGAGCAACAACATCAAGAGGATTGCGGTAAATCGGATGTAAAACGGCTGTTGCTGCGTAGGGGTCATATGTTCAATTTTAAATACAGTTTATGCAGCAGGCAACAAACGTTACCCGAATGGCTGATTAAACTCCGGAACCCCGGATCACACGCAACAAAATTGCAACTACTGCTATAACAAGCAGGATGTGGATGAGGCCAGTGGCTCCATAACCAAAGTATCCGATAAGCCAGGCGATAATAAGAACTACTGCGATGAGATACAGAAGGTTTCCCATGATATACGTTTTTTGGGAACTCAATGTAAAATGCTTGCCAAGCTGTTCCGTACCTATACAAGGGATTAAAATGCCTGATAAATTAGCTTATCTAATGGGGAATATTGTCAACAGCTACACGTAGAGGGCAGAGGTTTCGTTAGTTTTTGAATACTCAGCTTCCGCGGCCTGGAGCGGAATGCTAAATAATAAACTGATCGACTTCACAAGATCTTTCATTGCATCCAGACCTGTAGGTTTCGTTATATAAGAACTGGCCCCCATTTGCATGCACAGCTTCTTTTCTATATCAGAGATTGCTGTAGTAAAAACGATCACGGGGATATGTGACCACTTATCCATCCGTTTTAGTTCCTTTAGAATTTCCTTTCCTTCGATAACGGGCATGTTCAGATCCAGAAAAATCAGCGTTGGTAGATCAACGTTGGCGGTTTGATGAAGAAATTCCATAAACTGAGGTCCGTTCTCAAATTGACGGAAAGGTCCACGGTAGCCTACAAGTTGGAAAGTATCTTCGACAAAGAACCTGTCATCGGCATCATCATCAATGACTGCAATCATTTTCCCACTTACCATAAGATATAATTATTAAATCCTATAGTATTTACTGCAAAATGATTGCCGATGTTATCGGGGACAAAAAAAATCCCCGCTGTCTAAAAAACCAGCGGGGATAACCCCTAAACCCTAATGAACCTATATTATATAAAAAATTATGCCAATAGATCCCTAATCGTTGTTGAGGTGAAGGTTATTGAAATGAAATAATAAAATGTGGTGAATTGTGCTATTCATAAGTGCGTCGATGAAATCGAATGCACATACCCCGGTTCATGGACCGATGGATCTTTTTGTAAAATTTCATTTGCGGATTTTCAATGATCAGCCTAAGCTGATGAATCTGCTGGTTAGAATACCCGGGGTACAGAAATCCGACGATCCTGTGTGTAGTGGGCTTATTTATGTTGTAGTGATTTGGATGTAAAATACTTCTCGATTTCTTTACCTATGATCTGCGTGAGATGGATGAAATTGGGGTTATAGGTGATCCACGTATCCTGCACCGAATAAATAACAAAATCCGTGGCCTGGCGTACGCCGTGTGGATTCAGGATTACTTCCACATAATACCGTTCTCTTTCAAGTTTATAAACTTTATAAAAAACAGGCTGGCTATTCAGCTCAATGGAGGTGTTGAATAATTGCTGCATGATATTGGATTTGAAATGACAGTCGCCCTGCGATTGCTGCCTGGATTATACATTCTTTTGTATAACAGACATTCTCTGCTGTTTAGTACAAAAAAGCGGGAATATTTTTTCCACAAGGAGATAATTGGCCGATCGGTGCCCGGAAAGAGCGGGCCCAACTGTTCGATACCATTCACCCCGGCCCCCTGATGGTTTTATGGAGCTGGTATACAGCACATTTTTGTTTTTCAGTCCGCCGGATGCGGATCAATTTCCATGGATTTTTCTGTCTTTCAGAAATTTTTTAGTAGCTGCGCCGATCTATTGCTTATGTGGCTGAAGGTTATTTTTCTATGTGAGATGGCTGATTTTCCTGAGCTATCGTATTCAACTTTTCCTCGCGGGCAGGGATGGTGAAGGAAAATAATAGATCCAGCAAGTGCATAATGCAGCAAAAGTTCAGACACGCTTTGGCGGGACCAACATTACTTAATCAACAGAAGGTTGCTTAAAATCCGGAGTTTGTAAAACTTCCGGCGATGGTAGTTAATTTTCGATTCGTTTTAAATCTTTTTTCGAGAGCCATCCTTTTGAGACCTGACCCTGATGGTTTTTATAAACGATATAAATAAAACCATTTTCTTCGCGGATAGGGTTGATAACAGCCTTGTTCCAATGGTTGATAAAGGCTCTTCGCCGCGTGGAGAAATCAGGTCGGGTATAAAAATGTGTTTCACCTGACGATAGAGTATATTGGATTTTTCCCGGCAGCTTAGCCTGGTTACTTCCACTGATCATTTCATTAGTTCCATCGTTTACAGGAGCTGCTGTTTTATCAATTGGCGTTTTATTATTTACCCGTGTTTCTTCCTTTGCAGGAATTGGTGCAGGTACTACTTTTTCTTTTTCTATTGGGGCAGTGGGGGCGTCGGTTGGTATATTATTTACCAGCTGTACGGAATCTTTCAGCCGTTCAGTGCTTGAGTCAGAAGTATCAGTTGAATTCTTTGTATAGCCTGATCTCTCGGAAATTTGTGGCGGGGGGTAAGACAGTTTAATTTCCTGTCGGCGGTTGTACCATATATAGAGGGCAAATCCCCAGACGAGGAGGTTTATCAGCAATAACATTTTCACCGCCGGGTGCCGAAAACCTTTGCCCCGCTTTATTGGGGAAGATTGTCTTTTCGCGTAACCATTTTGCATATGATGAGATCGTCTTAGCAACAACGTATTCAAAAAACAGTCCAACTTTGCAATCGAATGTTTTATGGTCGCTTAGTGTTGTAGCACCCGAATACCATCGAGGCAGTTTAGAATTATTGACTGCGACTGAACATAAAATCTTTCAATGTAATTTGTCGATGTTTTTTTGAATTGTTTTTTTATCTGCTTCTGTTTTGGCCAAAACCATAGCCTTTCGAAAATTCATGTCCGCTTTGCTAATATCGGTGGATGAATACAACACGCCCAGTAAAACGAAATAATAGTGGGACATGGACAGGTTCAACCTTTCTGCTTCATTAATTGCTTTTTCGCTTCCGTGTACCTTCGAGACGGCAAAAGTTCGGTTGAGGGCAGCTACAGGAGAATATTCAAGCGTAAGCAACTGGTTATATAGATGTAAGATAGAATCCCATTTTTCTTTTGAATCCTCTTTGATCGTATGCCAATAAGCGATCCCTGCCTCCAAATGGTATTTTGAAATATTATTGCCTGTGGAAGCCTGGCGGAGATGAAATACTCCTTTTGCTATCAATTCCTGGTTCCAAAGTGATTCGTCCTGGTCATCGTACAAAACAATATCTCCATTTGAATCTTTCCTGGCGTCAAATCGTGAAGCATGAAAACACAT
>DATLDA010000309.1:0-11316 GCA_035526135.1 Flavitalea sp. | reverse complement strand
GTGTTACAGGTCTTACAATTTTATCGGTGTAATCAAGGCCGGTTTCGCGGACAATCTTGGGCGCATCGGATGGTAAGAGTTTATATAATACCGTAAGATCAATGGTTACTTCCAATCCGTCGGCAGTGAGTACACGTATGGCATCATCGCCGGACTTGTGTCCTTCATCTTGTATACCGCTCATCGTGTAGTTCTGTGTTTTTACATCCATTTTTTCAATTTCAATCAGCGGATTAATAAAATGGAGGCCACTCGATAAAACCTCATTTTGCACTTTACCGAATAATTTTTTTACTCCGATCTGTCCCGCATCGATCTGGATGATGCATGAGGTGAGAATCCCGATCAAGAGCAAAATGGTTCCGCCGATGCGAACCGGTTTTCCGAATCTTCTATAAATTTCTTCGCTGCGGGAAATGCTTATTCCGGCTATGAGAACGATAACGCCGAGTATTATAAGTACCATGGGTGGGGGTTTTGGTTGTAGGTAAATAGATGAAGACAGGGTTCTTTTAGTTGCAAGAAATCGAGTGACTGCAATTATATAATAATGAAAAGACTACCGTAGTCTTAAGAAAACCGTAGTGTGGGGCGCCGGTAATGAATGGGAAAAACGGGTCAACTGCTATGATCCGCAACAATCACCCACTTTCCTCTGATCTTACGGAACAGTAACGTATAGTGGCCGCCGATGTCACCGACGGATCTTTTCAAAAACCATTTTCCCACGATGAAATAATATTCAGCTGATAATTTTTTTACTTCAAGCAGGGTAAAGAATAACTTCCCCATTTGCGCCGTGTCACTATAATTTTTTTTGTAATTATTCAGCGTATTGCGGTAACCATATGTAATTCCGCTTTTGCCAATAAACATGAGTGAATCAGATTGCCAGTAACCATGCATGAACTGATCGATATTTCCTTTATTCCAGGCAACCGTTTGGTTTTGCAAAATCTGTAAAATTTCTTTTTCGTCTTTCGATTGACAAAACACAGTGGTAATCAATGTTTGTAACAAAAGGAGGAGAATTGTTTTTTTCATATTGCTATTTATAAAATAAGCTGCCCGAAAGAGCAGCTTACGATGAACTATTCGCAGAAGAAAGTTTATGTCGCCCAGGCTTTGTCTCCTTTTTTATATGGAATGTCTCCTTTGTAAGCTCCGGGACTTTCAACATACCGCAGTGCTTCTGTCATTCCCTCTTTGGAAGTAAAATATCCTAAAAGCGTGAGCTCTTTCATAAGCCGGAAATAATGATTGGCATCATCTTTCTTCTTGTTTTTATTGTGTTCTTTTGCTTCCTTATCGATCTCAACCAATAGGTCGTGCCTTTGCTTTGCATCAGCTTCCATGAAACGCTTGTCAAATTTCTTTTCTGAAGCATCATTCAATTTATTCATTCCTTCCCGGAATGCTTTCTGATCTTTTTCATCATAACAGTCGCGGATCATGACAGTCATAAATGTGCCGACTTTTGCAGCTTTTGCACCGGGAGTATTTGTTTGCGGAATGATTGTTTCTGCGATTTCATCCAGATACGCAACATCTTCCTCGTCGAAGGCAACACCCGTCTTCGCTTTTTGATCCGATGGCTTACATCCTTCCAGGAAAAGATTTGCTCCGATAATAGTACCGCCCAGTAAAAGGCTTACCCTTGATAACGCTTCTCGTCTGGTCATATATATTTCAGTTTTGAATAACCTGATTTTATAAATTTTGTTTTTTTAATTCTT
Source organism: Flavitalea sp. (assembly GCA_035526135.1). GTDB lineage: Bacteria > Bacteroidota > Bacteroidia > Chitinophagales > Chitinophagaceae > Flavitalea. The sequence goes on along the minus strand of DATLDA010000309.1, from coordinate 9,580 downwards.
TCACCGCGAAATCTGCAGCTCTTGCTGTCAGTGCCATGTAGGTCAACGAGGGATTCTGACACGCGGCGGACACCATGCATGCGCCATCTGTTACAAAAACATTGGGTGCATCCCATACCTGATTGTTTTTATTCAGTACAGATGTTTTGGGATCTTTTCCCATCCTCGCTGTCCCCATTTCATGAATACCCATTCCCATTGCGTAATCATTATCATACGTTTTCACATTTTTCACGCCACCCACTTCAAGCATTTCTTTTGCGTCCTCCATCATATCCTTACGCATCTTCTTCTCGTTTTCCTTGATTTCGCAATCGAACTCCAATACAGGTAATCCCCACTTATCTTTTTTGTTTTTATCAAGCGAGATCATATTGTCGTGGTAAGGCAACGTCTCACCAAAAGCAGTAATGCCAATTGTCCAGGGGCCCGGTTCGGTCAAAGCTTCTTTCAGATCTGTTCCTATATTCAGTTCTGCAACATCTCTCCTCCATCCTTGCCGGCTTGCACTGCCCTGATAGCCGAACCCACGTATATAGTCACGTTTTTCATTTCCGAGGTTACGAAACCGTGGTATATAAATACCATTTGCTCTACGGCCGAAATAATATTTATCCTCGAAGCCTTCCACCTGACCCCCTGCGCCACAGCGGAAATGGTGGTCCATTACATTATGCCCGAGTTCACCACTACTACTACCTAATCCTCCTTCCCACACATCAGTGGCCGAATTCATCAATACCCACGCACTGTTCATCGCCGATGCACAAAGGAACACCACCTTAGCCTGGTAATCAATTGTCTTGTTTGTTTCTGCGTCCAGCACCTGCACACCGGTTGCGCGTTTTTTATCTTTATCGTATAATACTTTTGTTACAATCGAGAAAGGACGCAACGTGAGATTACCTGTTTTCACAGCGGCTGGTAAGGTGGAAGACTGCGTACTGAAATAGGCTCCGAACGGACATCCGAGCCAGCATTTGTTTCGGTACTGGCAGGCAGATCGTCCTGGCAGCGGCTGCGTGATATTCGCCACTCTTCCAATAGTGAAAAGCCGTTGACCTTTGTAGTGCGCTTTAACGCGCGCCGCAACATCCTTCTCTACACAATTCAATTCCATTGGAGGCATGAACTGTCCATCAGGCAATTGTGCAAGACCATCTTTATTGCCACTGATTCCGGCAAATTTTTCCACGTGATCATACCAGGGAGCCACATCCTGATAGCGGATTGGCCAGTCGATCGCGATGCCATCTTTTGCATTGGCTTCAAAATCCATTGCACTCCAACGGTAGCTTTGTCGACCCCACATCAATGAACGGCCACCAACATGATAGCCGCGGTACCAATCGAACCTTTTCTTTTCTGTATATGGACATTCTTTATCGTTTGTCCAATAGTTTAAATTGATCTCATTCAGTGGGTAGTCACGTTTCAAGACCGGATAATCTTCTTCCATTTGTTTTGTTCGGCCACCCCGATGCGGAAATTCCCAAGGACCTTTTGTTGCATTTACATAATCTTTCACATGTTCAATGTTGTTTCCCCTCTCAAGCATGATCACCTTAAGTCCTTTTTCCGTAAGTTCTTTTGCGGCCCATCCTCCACTGATACCGGATCCTACAACGATCGCGTCGTAAACATTTTCAGCCATTGTTTTTGTTTTTTTGCTGTTTGAGTTAAGTTATTTTGCTGTCAGCAATCAGCTGTCAGCAGTCCCAGCATAAACTAAATGCTGGAGTTTTTATTTAAAATTTCACAATCTAGTTCGATGACCGGAAATCGGTGTGGAATAGCTGAAAGCTGATAGCTGACAGCCCCATCTCACACATCACAAATTCTAACAGCGTTCTGCAACGCAGCTATCTGATCTTTCTTTTCTTTCTTCGATGGAATGAATTCCTGTGCCACATAACCCTTATGCCCAACCGCAACGATCGCTTTCATGATCGCCGGATAATACAATTCCTGCGTTTCATCAATTTCATTTCTCCCGGGAACGCCGCCGGTATGGTAATGCGCTATATATTGGTGATTGTCCTGAATTGTTCGGATAACGTCGCCTTCATCTATTTGCATGTGATAGATATCATACAGCAGTTTGAAGTTTTCCGAGCCAATGCGTTTTACCAATTCTACGCCCCAGGCTGTTCTATCGCACATATAATCTTTGTGATCAACTTTACTGTTCAATAATTCCATAATCACCACAACCTTTTGTTTTTCTGCCTGCGACATCAATTGTTTTAATCCGTCCGTACAATTTTTCAAACCGGTTTCATCATCCATACCCCTGCGACTGCCGCTAAAGCATATCAGGTTCTTATACCCGGCTTGTGCAACACGCGGAATCATATCCAGATAATTTTTGAGAAGCGGTGCATGAAAGTCTTTATTGTTCCACCCGTCGACGAGATTTAACTCGGCGCCGTTACACATCGAGGAATCAAGCTGGTATTTCTTCAGTATATCCCAGTCCTTCGGTCCTACGAGATCAATGGCTGGAATTCCTGACTGCTTCACAGCAGCGGCGAACTCTTCAAGGGGAATTGATCCATAGCACCACCTGCATACAGAATGCCGAATGTTTCCTTTCAAGGTAGGAGCGGTTTTTTCGGAGGCTGAAAAAGAAGAAAGCATACTACCGGAGCCAAATGCAGCAGTGCCTGCAACTAGATTTTTCAGGGCTTTACGGCGTGACGGGTCTGACATGCGCATCGTTGAAAAAGAAATGTACGAAATGTTTTCATTCACCCGTCATGAATTGGTCGGGCGTTTGATAAAAGTGTTGAAAGGTTTTTCGTTATGCTGTCACCGCAACCAGCCGTTCAGGTTTTCTTCTTTTACGCATGTATAATACCAATCCAGTAAAGGCTATGATCAGTAAGATCGGGATGATCAGGGTAGCATTCAGAATTTCCGGCCCTGCTGAAGATTTCGCCTGCACCAGTGTATTCGCCATTTCACTTCCGGCAGGTGCAGCCGTATAAGTTTCCAATGACGAACCTGCTGGTAATCTTGAAATAACTTTTCTGTCATAAAATCCGCCCATGAACATCATATATAAAGAAACGGCAAACATTCCGGCTCCGCCCATCAGATTTAATCCAACTGCTCCTGTACGCGGGAGATTTTCTGCCACGAAACCAAGCATCGTAGGCCAGAAGTAACAAACGCCCATTCCAAAAACCAAAGCTCCCACATACAACATATTGCCTTCCGTGTGGCCAAGCATATAAAGCCCCAATGCAGCGAGTATAGCGGACATGAGCAAGACCCCTTGTGGTGCGAAGCGATGTACGACAGGTTCTGCAAAAGCACGTCCTACTACCATCACACCGGTAGTAAGCGTTAATATCAGCAAAGGATCTTTTGTTACATTTCTCAATAATATATCAATCCATTGTCCGGTAAATAATTCCGTGATTGCTGTCCCGAACATGCAGATGATCATGAACAGAAATAAAGGATTCAAAAGCGAACGATACATTTCGGAAGAAGAAATGCCTGCTGCGACCCTTTCCGTCAACGGGAATTTTAGTTTGGAAAAAAGATAGCCGTAGATAAGTGTCGGGATCAGCATAATCGCCACCTGTACCTGCCACGCTTCGAATGAACCTATGCCGCCTAATTCCCACTGATTGTAAAAATGAACGATCAATGTGCCGAGCACAATCCCACCCGGAAACCAGAGATGAAAGTGATTCAGCTTTGTTGTTTTATTTTCGGGGAAAAGCGCCGCAATTAAGGGATTACAGGCTGCCTCAACAGTTCCATTTGCAATACCGATCAGTAACGTGGAAAGAAATAGCGACCAGTATCCGTTTGCAAATACCGTAAGTAGGATTCCGGAAAGGTGAAATATGAAAGCGAGTACCAGCAATCGTTTCATACCAATTGCATCAACGATCATCCCTCCAATTATGACAGCCAATGGAAATCCCCAAAAGGCAGTTGCTGTGATTGTTCCGATTTGCGTGGCGGTTAAATTGAATTTTTCAGCCCACACATTGAGCATTCCCGCGCGGATGCCGAAAGAAAGTGAAGTAACAAGTAAAGCAAGACAGCTGGCCCAGAAAAGTTGTGTTCTACGAATTGAAGATTGCATGGCAAAGCGTTTTGGTTAAAGGGGAAATTAAGTTCGTACTACTTCTCGTTTCTGAGAATTAATCGGTTCGTAAATGTAATTTTTTTATTTTTAAAGTTCATTCTTCTTTAATCTCTTTTCTTAATCCTTTTTTTCATGAACAGAAAACTTCGCATGGGAATGGTAGGCGGTGGCAAAGATGCATTCATTGGCGCCATTCACCGGTATGCTGCAAATATGGATGGCCTCATAGAACTTTCGTGTGGAGCACTCAGCATCAATCCTGAAATCGCAAAAGATTCAGCACGCTCACTCTTTCTTCCCGAAGACAGGAGTTACCTGACTTTCGAAGAGATGATCAAAAAAGAAAGCCAGTTGCCAAAAGAAAAGCGAATGGATTTTCTTACCATCGTTACACCAAATTTTGCGCATTACGCGCCTGCGATCATGGCACTCGAAAATGGTTTCAATGTTGTAATAGAAAAACCCATCACATTCACGCTTGATGAAGCAAAGTCACTCAAGAAAAAAGTAGAAGAGACGGGATTGATTTTATGCCTTACACATACCTATTCAGGTTATCCGATGGTAAAGCAGGCAAAACAAATGGTAAAGGAAGGGAAACTTGGCAAAGTGAGAAAAGTGTGGGTGGAATATCCGCAGGGTTGGTTAAGCAAACTTTCTGAAAGAGAAGGTAATGCACAAGCGGCATGGCGAACGGATCCAAAAAAAAGCGGGAAGAGCGGATGCATGGGCGACATCGGAACGCATGCTGCACACCTCGCTGAATATATTACGGGCCTTAAGATCACCCACCTCTGTGCTGATCTGAATATTATGGTAGAAGGGCGTGCTCTTGATGACGACGGTAATGTGCTTCTGAAACTAGAGAACGGCGCGGCCGGTGTGTTAATGGCTTCACAGGTAGCAGCCGGAGAAGAAAATGCTTTGAAAATTCGTGTATATGGAGAGAAAGGAGGAATAGAATGGGCGCAGCATGAGCCCAACACATTAATAGTAAAATGGCTTGATCAGCCGACACAAATCTTTCGTGCGGGTGCCGGCTATACCAATGTACTTTCAACTTTTGCTACACAGAATTGTCGCACCCCGGGTGGTCATCCGGAAGGGTATCTTGAAGCATTCGGAAATATCTATCGCAATTTCGCATTGACGCTTTCTGCAAAGCTGGATGGCAAACAGGCATCAAAAGAAAACCTGGATTTTCCCCAGGTTGATGAAGGGATCAGGGGAATGGCCTTCATTGATAATGTCGTGAAGAGTGCACAAAGCAAAGAGAAGTGGACGGAACATATTGTTTGATTTTAGATTTGCGATTGCAGGTTTATTTTTCATTTTTAATTTTTATCATCCGACGAAGCGTCAGCGAAGGCGGAACATTTTTCATTTTTTCATGAAAACACTAAAAGGTCCCGGTATATTTCTGGCTCAATTCATGGGTGAGGCGGCGCCGTTTAATTCTTTGCGTTCAATTTGTGAATGGGCTAAGTCAATTGGTTTTGTCGGCGTACAAATTCCCAGCTGGGATGCAAGATGCATTGACCTTCAAAAAGCTGCTGAAAGCAAAACCTATGCTGATGAAATAAAGGGGATGGTGAACGCTTGCGGACTTGAGATCACAGAACTGTCGACGCACCTGCAAGGCCAATTGATTGCGGTACATCCTGCATATGATGCGTTGTTCGACGGCTTTGCTCCGGCTTCGGTCCACAATAATCCGAAGGCACGCACAGAGTGGGCAGTACAACAATTGAAATGGGCAGCGAAAGCTTCCAGAAATCTCGGACTCAACGCACATGCTACTTTCAGCGGCGCGCTGCTATGGCCAACAGTTTATCCCTGGCCGCAACGGCCGGCTGGCCTTGTTGAAACAGGTTTTGCAGAACTCGCGAAAAGATGGTTACCCATATTAGATCAGTTTGAAGAAAATGGTATCGATCTCTGCTATGAAGTACATCCGGGCGAAGACCTTCATGACGGAGTCAGCTATGAATTATTTTTAAAGCATACCAAAAATCACAAGCGCGCCTGTCTATTATATGACCCGTCTCATTTTGTTTTACAATGCCTCGATTATCTGAGTTACATTGATCATTACCATGAACGAATCCGTATGTTCCATGTAAAAGATGCGGAATTTAATCCAACCGGCAAACAGGGAGTATATGGAGGTTATCAGGGCTGGATTGATCGTGCCGGTCGCTTCCGTTCACTCGGGGACGGGCAGGTAGATTTCAAAAGTATTTTCAGCAAACTGGCAGCCTATGATTATAATGGATGGGCTGTGATGGAATGGGAATGTGCAATCAAACATCCGGAAGATGGTGCAAAAGAAGGTTCGGTATTTATTAAGGAACACATTATCAGGGTAACCGAAAAAGCATTTGATGATTTCGCAGGAACAGGCAGCGACGAAAATTTTAATCGTGCAGTTTTGGGATTGAAGTAAATTGCTCTAAGATCACTTCACATAAAAACAACAGATGATGAAAAAGCTTTTTGTATTAGGACTTCTCACCGCTTTTGTATATGCCTGTTCCGATGGTGATACAAAATCAACAGAAGAAAAAAAAGATTCACTCAAAGCGGAAACGCCTGCGCCGGCGGCCAAAACATCCGACAAAGGGCTTGAATTGGTCGCGCAGTCAGATTGTACGACCTGTCACAAGATCAATGAAAAAAATATAGGTCCGGCATATATGGATGTATCTAAAAAATATGAAGCTACAGATGCAAACATTGATAGCCTTGCAAGCAAAGTGATCAATGGCGGACAAGGCGTATGGGGAACTGTTCCCATGACACCACATCCGGATCTTTCCCGGGAAGACGCAAAAGAAATGGTGAAATATGTTCTATCCTTAAAAAATCAATAAAATGAAAATCTGCAGGATCGCTGGAATCATTCTGTTCATGGCATGCAGTTCGTCACGCCAATCGACAACCACAACGGAACCCAACGTACTCAGCAAGTCACAGCAAAAAGATGGCTGGCAATTGTTATTTGATGGAAAAACAACAGCGGGATGGCATTCGTATAATCAGAAGACCGACGCTTCCGCCTGGAAGGCTGCCAATGGTGAATTGTATATGGAACCATTCAATGCCGATAGTTCGAGAACAAGCAAGGGGGGTGATATTGTTACAGATGAAGAATTTGAAAACTTTCATTTTAAGACAGACTGGAAAGTAAATCCTAAAGGCAACAGCGGAATTATTTTTTACGCAAAAGAAGATCCAAAATACCGCTACAGTTATTATACAGGTCCTGAAATGCAGGTACTCGACAATGATGGACATCCGGATGCAAAGATTGTAAAGCACCGCGCAGGTGATTTGTATGATTTAGTAACCAGCTCACCGGAAACTGTAAACCCCGCCGGCCAATGGAATACGGCAGAAATCATTGCAAACAAAGGGAAACTGGAATTTATTCTGAATGGAAGAAAAGTGATGTCAACGCAAATGTGGGACGATAACTGGAGAAATATGATAGCAAACAGTAAATTCAAAACAATGGGCGATTTCGGCACCTTCCGAAAAGGCCGGATCTGTATACAAGACCATGGAGATAAGGTTTACTTCAGAAATATTATGATCAAAAAGTTGTAACCATCGCTTTGCTTGTACTGCATGTGCGGTATTTTTTTTCGTTTATTTTTTTTCCAATTCATATGGCGATAGGAGGTCATACCGGAAACTACACACCTGAAAAAACTATCTTGATCCTATCGCAGAAGCCTATTCGAATATGCTAACAGAGGTGCAAAAAAAAGAGGGATGGGAATCACTGTTCGACGGCACTTCGAAACGATCATGGCATGTGTATAATAATAAATCTGATGGGGCAGCGTGGAAGATTGAAGATGGCACGCTGCATCTTGATCCGCGGGAAAAAAAAGATGGACAGACTGTTGGCGGAGGGGACATTGTAACAGAAAATGAATATGAAAATTTTCATTTTCAACTCGAATGGAAAGTGGGAACAAGAGGTAACAGCGGTATCATGTTTTATGTTAAAGAAGATCCACGCTACGAACGCACCTGGCATACAGGCCCGGAAATGCAATTGCTTGACAATGCAGCGCACCCGGATGCCAGTATCAATAAACATCGGGCCGGAGACTTGTATGATCTTATAGCCGGGTCACCTGAAACGGTGAAGGGTGCGGGAGAATGGAACCATATCGATATTATTGTGAATAAAAGTGCACTCGAATTTAAAATGAACGGCACCAGAATACTTACTACAACATTGTGGGACCAAAACTGGAATCGACTTGTGGCAGGAAGTAAATTTGTTAAATGGCCCGATTTTGCAACCTTCAAAAGTGGGAGGATAGCCTTACAAGATCACGGGGATCCGGTGTGGTTCCGAAATATCATGATAAGAAATCTGTGAATAGAAAACTGAGCGACCGTTAAAGTGACAAACACATTAAACAATTTCATATCTTAGATAGCTGATTGAATCAGCTGAACAGAGTCACTATTGCTTTATGCCGGTCATAAGCGAAAGTGCGTACTTTCAGTTGCATATCTTCCTGCGAAATTTACCTCACGATACTGCAACGCCGTTACATGAATAGATTTTTTCGTTTCATTTTATTTATTTCTTTTCTCATTACCTGCCTTCCGTCGTTTGCACAAACTGATAAAAAAGACAGCTCCTATTCCCTGTTAGCTCTTGAATCTGCCATCGCACAATACCGTGAATTCGAGGGGCCGCAATCCAGGTTGTATAATGGGACAATCTATCGTGATAATTCTTCTACCTTATCTCAGGGGCATCCTTACTTTGAATCTAACGAACTGAGCCCGGCTGCCATTCATTATGACGGGATGGTATATAATGTACCGATGTTATATAACCTCGTTACAGAAGAAGTCATTATACCTCATTATAATAAAGTTTTCAAAATGGTGCTGTTAAATGATAAGATCAAAGAATTTTATCTTCTTGATCATCATTTCGTACGCGTAGTGGAAAAATCACCAGGTGATCTGCTCCGAACAGGATTCTATGAGCAATTATTCAAAGGCAGGCTTACCATTTTTAAAAAAACGGACAAGATGATAAATGAAATTATTGTCAATGATAAATTGACAAGGTTCATTCAATCGAGTACCTCGTATTATCTGCAGAAAGACAACGTGTGGCACAACGTATCGGGTCTTCGATCCGTATGGGCTCTTGTGGGAGATCAAAAAAGCGAAATAAAACGTGATTTAAAAAAGAATAAAATCAAGTTCCGTAAGCATCCCGATGAAGCACTCGTGAAGATTGCAGCTTACTATGAGACATTATCAAAATGATTCCTTCAAAATATTTTATATCAATTCTTCTTCTACTGTTTTCCGTGCAACTTCAGGTTGTTGCTCAATCGGATTCTACCGAACGCGTCACACTGCACATGAGCAAACAAAAATTTGCGGAACTCGTGAACCAAATCGAATCTTCCACGTCCTTCC
>DATLDA010000292.1:0-19570 GCA_035526135.1 Flavitalea sp. | reverse complement strand
AATAGCCGCAGCATCCCCTGATACCAGGAGCAAGCTGATTACGGAAGGTAAATGGTCCACTTCAGGGATTCTATTCGATGTCAACTCAGATAAAATAAAGGAAACTTCTTATGGCGTCTTAAAGAATATTGCTTCGGTGTTCAATGAGAATCCTGATGTGAAAGTGAAAATCATCGGGCACACCGACAATGATGGGGATGATGCGAAAAATCTGGACCTTTCGAAACGAAGGGCTGCAGCCGTAAAACAGGCGCTTACAACTGAATTCAGTATAAGTGCTGACAGGATGCAAACCGATGGTCAGGGCGAATCCAAACCCGTTGCTGATAACAGTAAACCCGAAGGCAAAGCACAAAACCGCCGGGTGGAGTTTGTAAAGTTATAGTTTGACTTTCGCGCAATTGCTTCATTTGCATATTTGCACCTCGGAGCAGTTGTGAAATCTGTCATGAAACAGATCAAATAAAAAATCCCGGACATTCCGGGATTACTTTGTATGATTGAGAAGACTGTTTTAGTAAACTGGTTCAAGAAGTTCATGCCGGTAATGACCCTGATCACCCAGCAGCCAGCGTAAAATCTGATTATATACGCTTTGAAAAACATTTCCATTCGTTGCCGGTGCATTCTCAAAATATTCTGCTTTATCGATCTTTAACTTCACCAATACAAGCTGGTCCATCGCTTTTTCAGCCACTTCGTTCGAAAGTGTAACCAGTTCGGAAACCTGATGAGGGTCATTCACGATGCAGGCTCTGCCACTAACCTTGATAAAGGATGCTTTGCCTTTTTTATAAAACTCGAGTCTTGCAGGAAACTGCTTATCAAATTCAGTGAGTTGTTGGAGCGGTTTACCCATAAAGAACCAGATCTGTCCGGCATCATCAACGCGTAAAGCAGTGATGATCGATGTAGGCATTCTGAGTACGGAATTACTTAAACTGAAAAATAAGGCACTCCTTAATTCCTGGATTTTATCCTGTAAAAAATGGAGATGTCTGTCACTTAACATAAAAAAAGATTTAGCTTATTCGTTCAAAACTAATACCAGTGCAGTTTTCAGACGATTTAAAGTCGCACGTTTAACCTTCGTAGAAATTTGTCTACAGCAATCCACTGGTTTCGGTTTTACCAAGAAGTACTCTTAACTGGGTCATAGCGGCGCGTATTCTTGTTTTTACAGTGCTAAGCGGAATTTGTAGCATTTTCGCAATCTCGGATTGAGTGTATCCCTGGAAGTAGACCAATTTTACTAATTGTCGCTGTTGAGGTTTGAGGCGTGATACAAAATGCTGTAAGCCGATTGCATCCGATCTATCAAATGGATTGATATCAACTGCTGCGAAATTTTTATCCTCAATCGAATGAACCAATTTTTGATGACGGTAACTTTTTGAACGGATCGTATCAATGGATGCATTTCGTGCGATATGTAACATCCATGTAAAAAGTCGTCCTTTAGCGGGTTCATACCCTGAAATTTTCTGCCAGATGGTTATAAAAACTTTCTGCAGGGTGTCATTTGCAGTTTCTTCATCCTGTATGACATTCCTTATTATACGGTTCAATGCACCAGCATAATGATCATAGAGGAAGCGGAATGCTTTTTCATCATGATTGCGCAGAGAATTTATAAGCTGTTCTTCTGAATGTAAAAACGATGGGTTAGATGTATGCACGAAGCTTTGGATGTAAGATCACAAGTGGTAATATTATGCCAGCTGAAAACTCTTTCATATCAAAAGTTTGTTGAACCCTAAATGCAGATCACACCGAAAGACTCGCACATAAACAGTGAAAAATAAAAATCAGGTGTAATGCATGCGCAAACATTTCCTCAAAGATTCTCAAAGGGTATTTGTTTTTGGATCTCTTCATGCGATAAATTAAAATTCCAATCGGTTGACGAAAATATTTCGTTCAAATGAATTCATGTAAAGAAGAGAAGCGTGTATGAAATGTAATCCCGATAGGGGTTGTAATTCAACGCTTACGAGGAAATTAATCTACACGGTCTATTCAGTTACGGTTGATTCAGAATGGCATATGATTTTAAGCTTAACATGTATATAATTCTTTCAATAACGATAACCATTTAAAAATTTTTTGTATGCCGAGACAAGCTAAAGCCAGCAAAGGCGGTAACTCATCCGTAAAATCCAGCCCTGGAAGTAAAGGAAATACCGCTACTGCCGAAAGACAATCTGTTCAACCTACTGCTCAGGGAACAATGCTGGAAAAATTCATCGTTGATCAATTAAAAGATATTTATTGGGCGGAAAAAGCATTATTGAAAGCGCTTCCCAAAATGCAGAAAGCTGCTACAACAGAAGAATTGAAGTCAGCTTTCCAGGAACATCTGGAAGTTACAAGGGAACAGGTTGAACGTCTTGACCAGGCTTTCGAAATGATGGGCAAAAAAGCTCAGGGAAAAAAATGCGAAGCAATGGAAGGGTTAATTAAAGAATCTGAATCCATTATTGAAGAAACAGAAAAAGGTTCGATGACACGGGATGTGGCATTGATCATGGCTGCTCAAAAAGTAGAGCATTATGAAATAGCATCATATGGTGGTCTTGTCCAATTAACGAACACGATTGGTCTGACGGATGTTTCCGAACTACTCGATCAAACTTTGCAGGAAGAAAAAGAAGCCGATGAACTGCTTACTTCAATTGCCGAGAATAATATAAATCTGGAAGCTGAACAGGAAGGTGAAGGATCTGAAGAAGAAGAATAAGAACGGATTCAAATAACTGCGCTCATAAGCAGTAGGGTTTAGGGGTTAAAAGTCAGGCCAACGTGCCTGGCTTTTTTTTAGTTAGGTGATCATAGTAATTACATTTATGCAAGGAATATCCGAACAATGGGTGGGAATAGCAGCAGGGGTTTTAACAGCCTGTTCCATGTTGCCACAGGTGATCAAAGTTTTTAAAGAGAAAAAAGCAACGCAGGTTTCAGTGTTGATGCTTATCGTTCTTATTTCAGGGATTTCCCTGTGGATTTGGTATGGCTTATTAAAGGAAGACTGGCCGATTATCCTTACCAACATTTTTTCTCTCCTGGTGAACCTGGTATTATTGGGTTTGCGTTTCAGGTATAGAAACAATAAATAAATACACGCATATGCCATCAACCAAGCAAAAAACAAATCCTAAAACTCCGTTTTTTGAACGGATGGCTGCAGCCGTAACCCGCGTCGCTGGCAGTCCTTATGCATTTATAGTTGCTTTGATCATCATAGTAGCCTGGGGTATTTCAGGGCCGGTTTTCGGATTTTCTGATACCTGGCAACTAGTCATCAATACGGGCACTACCATCATCACTTTTTTGATGGTATTTGTAATTCAACAAACACAAAACAAGGATACGGTAGCGCTCCATCTGAAATTAAATGAACTGATCGCCTGCAATGAACTTGCCAGTAACAGGCTGATTGATATTGAAGATTTGACTGACGAAGAATTGCAGGTTGCCAAGAAATTTTATATCAAGCTGGCAAAATTAGCGCGAAACGATAGTGATTTGTATGGCACGCATTCTTTGGATGACGCCAACAGAAATCATGAACAAAAAATGAATGCAGGCAGCTCCCGTAAAAAAAATACTCCGCATGCCGGTAAAAAGTAAAAAGAAAAGCACACGTCCCAAACTATCTCACAGCGAACTGCTGAAGATACATGTAGATCCCAGAAAAGCGGCATCCATCGCGGATCTCGTCTATGTTACAGACACTTCGGAAGGAATATCACGCCTGAAGAACGGCCAAAATTTTAAATACACGCTGCGTAATAAATCGGTGAAAGATAAAACTACATTAGAACGGATTAAAAAACTCGTTCTGCCCCCGGCCTGGACGAATGTATGGATCTGTCCGCAGGCAAACGGCCACATCCAGGCAACAGGCATGGATGTTAAAGGACGGAAACAATATAAATACCATCCGGACTGGCATTCGTTACGACATCAGACCAAGTTCCACCATCTGTATGAATTCGGTAAGGCACTACCAAAAATTCGTTTGAAACTGGAAGAAGATATGTCGCAAAAAGAGTTGACTCTCGATAAAGTACTTGCCACCGTTATTAGTCTGATTGAGCGCACATACATCCGAATCGGAAATAACGGATATGAAAAATTATATGGTTCTTACGGGCTCACCACGATGAAAGACAAACACGTAAAGATCGAAGGGAAAAATATTTCTTTTTCGTTCAAAGGGAAGAAAGGAATTTACCATAACATTTCGCTGCGCAATCAGCGTCTAGCGAAAACAATTCAGGCTTGCCGGGATATTCCCGGAAAAGAACTGTTTCAATATTATGACGCAGAAGGAAACAGAAAAAGTATTGATTCCGGCATGGTCAATAGCTATATCAAAGATGCTGCAGGGATGGATTTCACCGCCAAAGATTTCCGGACATGGGCCGGCTCACTGAATATATTGTGGGCATTCAAATGTACCGGCGAACCGAAATCCTCAAAAGAATGTAAAAAGAAAGTAGTGGAAGCTTTGGATGAAGTGAGTTCGAAGCTGGGTAATACAAGAACAGTTTGCAAAAAATATTATGTTCACCCTGGTATCATCAGGATGTATGAAGATAACAAGTTGAAAAAATATATTGAGAATCTGGACAAACTTGAAGAGCCCGATGATATCAGCGGTCTAACCGATGCCGAAAAAATTCTTATGCGGATTTTGAAAAACGAACAATCTACGATCGCTTCCAATTAACTGGAATCGATTGACTATCGCCCGCGCTTCGAACTGCTTTTTTTACGTGCGCCTTTTTTGCGTGCTGTTTTTGATCCACTCTTTTTGGTTGCTGCTTTTTTTGGACGACCTGCTTTAGACCTGGCGGCTGATTTTTTTGTACTTTTTTTCTTCGGCACTTTTGCACCCTTCTCCCGCGCTTCTGAAAGCCCTATAGCGATTGCCTGCTGACGACTTTTCACTCGACCGCCTTTGCCACCGCGGCCTGATTTTAATTTACCTTTTTTGAATTCATGCATTGCTTCTTCAACACCTTTTTTTGCGCCCTTTGAATATTTGGCCATCGTAAATATTTTGTTCGAAAACGAGTTATGAAATTGATATCTGAAATTCATATCAAGTTTATGGCCATGCGCTTATAAAAAACAAAATTTTCTTTTCACGTGGAGGATTTTCTACACCAACGGCCAACGAAGTTTCTAAACGTAGAGCTTAACTGATCACTTGTTACTCACTTTACAGGCATGACTTTTTATAAACGAAAGGTGTATACCACATACACAAACCAATAAAATATAGTTATGGCTACAAATGACAATCTCGTTGAAGTTTTAAATGATTTGATCAGGATCAATAATGATCGGATCGAAGGGTATGAAAGAGCTGCCCGTGAAGCGAAAGATATTGATGTGGATCTGAAGGGAATTTTCAATCGCATGGCGGATGAAAGCCGTCAATATGCAGCTGAGCTTACCCAGGAAGTGACGCGAATGGGCGGTGAGCCTGCTACAGGAACTACTGCATCAGGAAAGATTTATCGTGTATGGATGGACGTGAAAGCAAAATTCTCCGGTCACACGCGTCAGGCTGTATTGGAGAATTGTGAATTTGGAGAGGACGCTGCTCAAAAGGCTTATGATCTTGCCTTGAAATCAGATGCAGAAATTTCTGCTGATGTACGACAACTCATCACCAATCAAAAAACATCTTTAAAAACATCTCATGATGTAATTAAAAAATACCGTGATATGCATGCTGCAGTCAACGATTAATTTAACTAATAAACAATTCAATTCCATTTATTATGAAAGTACAATTGAGAAACACCGCCGTTTATTTGCTTATGAGCACCTCCCTATTCTTAGGTGCCTGTAATGATGATTCTACTGCCACTGACAATAAAAGTGACAGCTCAACCGTAGCGAACAATTCAAACAACAATGCAAATGATAGCGCTACAATAAACAGCGGTGACAGAGAATTTATCTCTGATATGATCGCAGGCAATATGGCTGAGATACGGCTTGCACAACTGGCCCAAACAAAAGGAACCAGTCCAGAGATCAAACAGATTGCAAAAACACTGGAAACTGACCACACAGCAGCACTAAACCAGTTAAAGGACCTTGCTTCAAGGAAAGGTGTTACTGCACCAGCTGAAGAAACAAACGACGCCAAAGACACATACAACAATCTGAATGAAAAATCTGCTAAAGATTTTGATCGCGAATGGTGCGAAAAATTGATGGATAAGCACGATAAGAGTATCAAAAAGTTTCAAGACAAAACAGAAGACAACAATGCTGACGCAGATTTGAAAACATGGGCTACAAACATACTTCCAAAGCTTAGGTCACACCATGATCAATTGATGGCATGCCATAATAAATTAAAGAAATAATTATCACAGGTCCAAGCAATCATGACGAGCCGGTTTTCTAACCGGCTTTTTCTTGTGGAATAATTGACTCGGATATTTTATTATGTTTAAACAAAAGCAGTGGCAGGAAATTTTCTCTAATACAATAAGAAAATGACGTGTAATGGGACAGAATGAAAATGGAATGACACCTTATTTGAAAAGCTTATCCAGGTGCCTAAAAAGAATGATCACTGCCGGGTATACAGAAATATTTAAGAAAACTGACAGTGGACTTAAATTGTTGAATAGCTCACGGACCTATGCGAAGGAAGAAATCAAAGTAATGAATTCTTTTCGCTTCGAAGGCCGGGCTGGTGTGGATAGCAGTGCCACCATGTATGTTATTGAAACTTCAGACGGTTTGAAAGGTACTATGGTAGATGCAGGAGGCCGAAGATCTGATGTTGAATTGAGAGGTTAAATACATGATCCGGGAATGATAAAATAAAAAAACTGCAGCTTTCAACTGCAGTTTTTAAATTCAATAAACCATATAAGTCAGACTCTCCTGATCAAACCAATCAAAAGGGATATTATAGCTAAAACAAGCAAAACGTGGATCAGCCCCTTCGCACTGTAAACAAATACTCCCAGGAGCCAGCCAATAACCAGGATGATTGCGATGATGTACAGGATACTTCTCATAATTTTTTCTTTAGTAGTGAATAATACGTTTGCGCGTACACGTTAAAAAATCCTGCCATCGGAGGGTTGGGTTTTGATTAAAACGATTGATATAGGTGTGTATCAAATT
The DNA here is from genome assembly GCA_035526135.1 of Flavitalea sp. Taxonomy (GTDB): domain Bacteria; phylum Bacteroidota; class Bacteroidia; order Chitinophagales; family Chitinophagaceae; genus Flavitalea. The sequence goes on along the minus strand of DATLDA010000292.1, from coordinate 12,400 downwards.
CCCCATTTGGTAGTCTAACTACCTGGTGGATGAAATTTTTATTCAAAGATGGAAATTGTAAAAGATTAAGTTTTAATGGCATGAAAAAGTACATCGGCTATTTTAAATTAATTAAACATACGTTTGTCAACTTTCTGGACGACAATGTTTTGAAGCTGGCTGCGTCGCTATCGTATTTTACTATTTTTTCGATGGGTCCGGTATTACTCATAATGATATCACTTGCAGGGCAGGTATTGGGCAGAGAGGCAGTAACCGGAGAATTGTTCCGCCAACTTGATGGGCTTATCGGAGCTGAGTCTGCAAAGCAGGTTCAGGAAATTATTCAAAATATCCAGGCAAATGACCAGGGTGTAATAGGAACTATCATCGGTATCATTCTGCTTATTATTGGAGCGACCGGGGTATTTACCGAAATGCAGGATTCAATAAATTTTATCTGGTCTGTCAAGGCAAAACCCAAAAAGGGTTGGCTGAAGCTGATCTTCAATAGGTTAATATCATTTTCTTTGGTGATAGGGTTAGGTTTTATTCTTATGGTTTCTCTGGTAATCAGCACCCTATTAGAAATCATCAACAAGCAGTTGACACATTATCTGGCTGATTATACGGTATACCTGACCTATGCAGTAAATATAGTGGTCGTATTAACGATCATCAGCTGTTTATTTGCGGTCATTTTCAAGGTCTTGCCCGATGCACATATCAATTGGAAGGATGCATTTATTGGCGCTGCTTTTACAAGTGTTCTTTTTCTGCTTGGTAAATTCGGAATCGGAATCTATCTGGCGAGTTCCAATATAGGGGCGACTTATGGAGCCGCCGCTTCTCTGGTGATCATTCTATTGTGGGTGTACTATTCTTCGGTAATTCTATATTTCGGGGCGGAGTTTACAAAGACCTATGCGATGGAAAATGGCGGTGGTATCACGCCTAATGATACGGCCGTATTCATTGTAAAGCAGGAGACCAAGGAAATTCCACATTCTAATGTTGATACACCGAAGAAAGGAGCTGCAGAACCGAAGATTGACTATGCAAAAAAATAAATAATAAAAATTCATCAAGCTCAACAATAGCTGGCATAAGATTCGTATATTAAATTGTTGAGATCACTTCTTAGCAAAAGGTTAGAATAATCGAAGCCTTGCGTAGAAAACCCTTTAATTTATCAAGATGGAACAGACACTTCATAGCACTGAAGCTATTGAAAAGTTCAGGCAATTGATTGAGGATGTAAATGTTTGCATGTTTACTACGCAGGACGATTCCCACCAGATTTTCAGCAGGCCAATGTCAACAGTTGAAGTAGATGACGACGGCAATGCCTGGTTTTTTACCAATGAGTTTTCAGAAAAAATCAACGAACTGTCTAAAGACAATTCCGTTTATCTTATTTATTCCCATCCCGGGAAAAATGTCTACGTAACAGTCAAGGGCACTTGTAGTATCATTCTCGATAAGAAAAAAATTGAAGAGTTATGGAATCCATTATTAAAAGCATGGTTTCCCGCTGGTACTGATGATCCTAAATTATGTCTTGTAAAAGTTGTTACAGAGGATGCTCATTACTGGAATAGCAATTCCAGTAAAATGATTGTATATTTTAAGATGCTTAAGGCAATCGCAAACCGGGAACAATATAAGCAGGGTGAAACCGGGAAACTGACCCTGAAGTAATCTACTTGACCTGAATAAATCCATTCCTTTTGAACAATCTGTTCTATGAAAATTTGATACAAATCCGTAATCAACGCTTACCGCGTATCAATAACAAACAACAATAAGTTTTTATGAAAACAACAGTTACCCTTCGCACCTTCCTGGTCTCCCTTCTCGCCGGATTTATTTTAGTATCGTGTAATAAACCGAGCAAAGAAGACGAGAAAAAAGCAAATGAATTCAAAGCATTTACTGCAGCAAAAAAATTCAAGATTGTTTCCTTCTATGCAGATAAACCCGTTGACTATGATGAGTCAGACAATGTGGTGAAAGCAGAAACAGATTTGTGGGCTTATGTAAAAGAATATATCCGAGATGATATCAACCGCGTGTCTGATAATGGCGTCGTGAACATAGATCAGATGACGATCAAATATCCGGGTAATGATGAAGTAACACTGATTCGTCCTTTTCAGGTTGGATCTGATCGGGATGGCGCTTTCCTGAAGTTTGTAGATTACTTCTACGAGCCTTTACGTTACAAGCTGCTTGACTATAAGGACAATTACTTCACGATTTATATCGATTATAAAAACGGCGCTAAACTTTTTTCAAAGTACGAACTCGTACCATAAGAGTTTACCGGAAGTACCCTATTGTGTAATGAACACAGGCACTGATTGCCTGTGTTTTTTTTGTGTTCAATTGATTTGCTATCCGAGTTTCTTAAGACTTTTTTTCAGATCAATTCCTTTTTCCAGTACCGGCGTAAAGAGATCCCCGGTCTTTTCCAGACGTTCGAAAATATTGAACAACGTAAACTGAGAAGGCTGTAACCCTTTTTTTACTTCTTTCCAATCAAGTGGGGTCGATACAGGGCCTCCTTTTCTCGGCCGGAGGCTGTACACCGATGCAAGTGTTTGTCCTTTCCGGTTTTGGAGGTAATCGATATAAATATTATCCCCCCTCGATTTTAATGACCTCACGAGACTGGTAAATGTCGGTAATTGTTCTTGTGTACGCGTCGCAACTGCTAAACCGAAATCTTTAATTTCATCGTAAGAATATTTTGCTCCGGTCGGAACATAAATATGCAGGCCGCTTGCGCCCGATGTTTTGCAATAAGCACGTGCACCGCAAGAATCCAGCACATCTTTCACAACACACGCGGTTTCAATTACCTGTTCAAATGTATTTTTATCAGAAGGGTCCAGATCAATTACCATATAATCCGGATAATCCTGTTTCAAAACCGTTGAATTCCACGGATTCATTTCAATACATCCAAGGTTTGCAATGTATAAAAGCGACGCTGCGTCATTACACAATAAATAATTGATTTGTTTTTCCGCCCCTTCGGAATAGATCTTCTTTTTCTGTACCCATGAAGGCGCTGTTCCTCCTGCATCTTTATGATAGAATCCTGCATCCTTTATTCCGTTCGGATTTCTTTTCAATGACATGGGCCGGTTCTTCAGGTAGGGCAAAATGTAAGGAGCAATTTTCTGATAGAAGCCGATCATGTCTCCTTTTGTAATGTTTTCATCCGGCCAATAAACTTTTGAAAGATTGGTGAGTACCACCGAATGGCCATCAACAGTTAAGGTTTGATCTCCTGAAGAAATTTTTTCAATGTGAAGTGGTGTTTCTGTTTCTTCATTCACTTCATTTTCTGATTTGTCAATGCGTAACCCCAGATAGACCGGATGACGCAACATACCACCTTCTGTCTCTTCCGTAAAATCCACCTGGCACACAAGTTCCGGCTTTAACCATGTTACCGGAGAATTTACTTTTACCTTTTCTCCAAAGGGTGATTTGTCAGTAACATATGGTTGCATCTTTGTCCACAGTTCTTTCAATATCTTTTCAGTAAACCCGGTACCTGTGTGCCCGATATAAGTGAGCGATTTCCCTTTATGAGAAGCAAGTATCAAGGCACCAAAATGTTTTCTTCCTCCCCGGGGGGCCGTGAAACCTGCAATGATGGCCTCTCTGCTTTGTACATGCTTTATCTTTTGCCAGTCTTTTGTTCTTTGCCCTTCAACATAAACACTGTCTGCCCGTTTTGCGATAATGCCTTCCATGTTTTTTTCTGAAACTTTTTCAAAGAAGTCTTTCCCCATTTCCCTGATATGATCATTGTATCGTATAGTGTTGCTTTTCGGAAGAATTTTTTTCAACAGCGCTTTTCGTTCGAGTAACGATAAATGGGTTACTTTTTTTCCATCCAGGTACAAGAGATCAAAAACATAATAACACAATTCAAGATGACTGTTATCTTCGTAATGTTGTAATTTTTGAAAATCCGGAAGTCCTTTTTCATTGATCAAAACGATTTCCCCATCTAACACAACATCTCTTTTTAATTTTTGGATTGCCTGAACAACGGGAGGGTATCTGCCGTCAAATGACAAACCATTTCTTGAATACAATCGTAATTTTTTCTTTTTCCATTCAGCAATTGCCCGGTAACCATCAAGTTTCAGTTCAAATACCCAATCCTTATGATCGAATGCTTCATCCACGAGTGTAGCAAGCATTGGTTTGTAGTAATCGGAGAACTTGGTGGATGCCATGATAATTAACAATTAACAATTAGTAATTAATGATTAATAATTTTTGGGTTGGTGAATTTTATATGAGTGGAAGAATTAACCTTGAATATTTAATCATGGATTTCAATCATTGAGCCAGGAGAATTCTATGCGTGTATTTATGATAATTACTAATTATTAATTACTAATTCTTAATTCTTCTTTTTCTCTCCTTTTTTCTTAACGGACACAGGCACTTCGTCTTCGCTGTTATAAGGTTCTGTTGTTGAATACCGGTCACGGTGTTTGATGAGCAACCAGCTGTTATCAGCGGCTTTCTTCAGGCGTACAAGAACAAACTCGCCTTTCATCTTTTTCCCTTTTAATTCAAATTTTAGTTCTCCTTTATTTTCCAGCCATTCCAGCGCTTCCTTTTCTGTAATCTTTTCATGATCCGCATTGACAGGTTGAAATGTTCCTTTATCCCATACCATCACATGCCCGGCACCATAATTCCCTTCCGGAATAAAACCTTCAAAATCTATATAACTTACCGGATGGTCTTCAACCATCATCGCAAGTCTTTTATCTGTAGTATTTTTCGATGGTCCTTTAGGAACTGCCCAACTCTTCAGCACGCCTCCCAGTTCCAACCTGAAGTCGTAATGTAAGCGCGAGGCATGATGACGCTGGATCACAAAACGTGATTTGCTTGTTTTATCTTCTTTACCTTTTGGTTCGGAGGTTGCCTCGAAATTTCGTTTCTCGTTGTATTTCGTCAGTGCCATCAGGATGCTTTCTTTTTCTTAGTACCCAGGCTCGCTTTTAATTGAGCCATCAGGTCTTCAGATTTTGAATGAACTACACGCATAGCCGGTGCAGCAGGGATTTTCTTTCCTTTTGCTTTTGCTTTTATCATTTTCATTAATTCTTCTGCAAAAGTGTCTTTGTACTTTCCAATCTCAAAAGGACCTGACAGCTGATCGATCAGCGCCATTGCCATTTTAAGTTCTGCCGGTTTTGATTCTGTGTCTGGTATGTTAAGATCTTTTTTATCGCGTATCTCTTCTTCAAAACGTATCTTCTGAAGCATAAGAACATTATCTGCTGCTTTGATCACGGCAAGGCTTTGTTTAGTTCGCATGACAAAAGTTGCCAGGCCGGATTTTTTTGATTTTTTCAAAGCATCCCTTAAAAGTATATAAGGCTTTACTCCGGATTTTTCCGGTTCGAGGTAATAGGGAGTTTCGTAATAAATTGAATCAATTTCGCTTTCGTTCACGAAATCCGAAATCTCAATGATCTTTGTTTTCTCCGGACTTGCTTTCTGAAAGTCTTCATCATCCAATACCACGTATTGACCTTCCAGGTCAAAGGCCTTTACAATATTGGCGTAGGGTACTTCTTTTCCTGTTTTCGCATTGATGCGCTGAAATTTGATATTACTGTGATCACTTTTATCCAGCATATCTAATTCCAGGTTACTTTCCTGGACCGCGCTGAACAATTTTACAGGAATGTTGACCAATCCGAAGCCGATGGCCCCGGTCCAAATAGATCTCATGGTATTTTTTTTATAAAATAACTAAACTTTTGTGCCACTCCCATACGAAATTTAGAAATGGATTAGGATATGGCTATACGGTCTTCCCCGATGTATAACAAAACTGTGACATATTGAGGAACAGAATTTGAAGCATAACCGAAAACAACCCGTATATGAAGCTTATTCGTGTTTTCACCTCATTCCTTGTTTTTTCCATTTTTGTAATTAGTGCCAATGGGCAGCAGCAACAGACGGCCGGTGAATGGTCAGCCAGTGGCAAATTTGGTATCAAAGGGGGCATTAATCTGTCTAACCTGTATGTCGACAATGTCGAAGATGAAAACATGAAAATCGGCCTGAATCTGGGCTTTTTCGCAAAGGTTCCAATCGTTCGAGGGTTCTCCATTCAGCCCGAACTGTTATACTCATCAAAAGGATCTAAACTTACCTACAATAATCTGTTGGGTCAGGGAGAGTACCGGTTCAATTTAAATTATGTTGAATTGCCCGTGCTTGGAGTCATCAACTTAGCCAGGAACTTCAATCTTCATGGTGGTGTCTATGCAGGTTACCTCGTTTCAGCTAACATTAAAGAGATGGATGAGAACGGGAACATCAATGAAATAAGCGATCTGAATGAGGAAAGCTTCAACCGGTTCGATTATGGTTTAGTCGGTGGTCTTGGCGTAGATGTTCAAAATTTTACGATTGGAGCGAGGTATAACTATGGCCTTCAAAAGATCGGGGAATCAGGAAGCGTGGCGGGAACTTTTGTCGGCAATGCAAAAAACAGCGCCATCACTTTATATATTGGATTTGGATTTTAAACGAACAAGTAGAGGGGTAACTTCATTCACAATCTCCGGCCGCGAAACTTCAGTTTATATTTCGGTGGTATGTTCATCTAATGCGGCAGGAAAGGTGATCGTAAAGTAGGTGCCTTTGTTCAGGGCGGAGGCGACTTCAATATGAGCCTTGTGAGACTGAAGTATATTCAACGTGGTTGCCAGGCCAAGTCCCAGGCCGTTTCTTTTGGATGTGAAATACGGTTCAAAAAGTCGCGATAGATTTTCTTCACTGATGCCGCAACCATTATCTGCAATCTTCACCACCTGATGTGCATTTTCAGAATCAACAACAATATTCAGCATGCCACTGTCTTCCGGCATTGCCTCAATGGCATTGATAATTATATTGAGGAAAGCTATTTTTAGTTTTTCCGTATCTGCCGAAATCCACGCAGGAGAATCGATATAACGTATTTGCAACTTCACACGTTGTAAAGTAATACGGTCAAGCGCGGATGCAATGCTTTCATCCATGATCTCCTGTAAGGGCTTTCGTTCCATCGACATCTCTGTAGGGCGCGAGGAATTCAATAACTCGGTAATAATGTCACCTATCCTTTTACTATTCCGTTGAATGATATCCAGATAAATCTGTGTTTCATCCGGCGGCCCTATCATTTCATGTACTAACTGCTCAACCGAAAGGTTGATATTGTTCAGAGGATTCCTTACTTCATGGGCAAGTGTGCGTACCAGCCTTCCGGCAGCTGCTAATTTTTCAGCTTGTAAAGTAGCTTTCTCCGCCTTTTTCAAATGCGTAATATCATGTAGCATGCCATGGATATATTTTATCCCATGGGTATCTGTTTCAGTAGAAAGAGAAAGAATGCAGAATTTTTTTTCTTCATCTTTTGTTTTTACTTCAATTTCTTTATCACCGAGTTTACCCTTATCCTCAATTTGCTGAATGATGGAACTTTTATTTTCGCTGTTTTCGAGAAGCTGGAAGAGCGTCATTCCTCCAAGCAACTCTTCTTTGGAATAATGGAGCAGATCTGATGCAGCATAATTTACATCTTTGAATTCCAGATCCATCGTAGCAATGAATACAGCGTCTTTGGATCTTTCAAAAATGCTCCGGTAACGACGTTCATTCGCTTTCAATGCTTTCAATGAGGCAGCACGTTCCACCGAATAACGAATACAGCGTTCCAGTTTTTCAACATTCAGGTCCGATTTTACCAGGTAATCCATAGCGCCGGCCTGCATCGCTTCGCGATCAATGGCTTGCGTTCCTTTACCCGTAAGAAGAACTACGGGCTCTTCACATTTGTTGTCAATGGCTTCTTTCAACAGATCGAGACCGGTTTTTGCGCCCATATAATAATCCACGAAATACAGATCGTATTCGTGTTTCATCATATGTTCAAGCGCTTCATTGTAACGGTAACACCAGTCTATCTGAAATTTCTGGGGATCAATTTTTTTGATGTATTCACTGGTAATGAAGAAGTCGTCTTCATCATCATCAATGATCATGATACGTGTTTTATTTTCACCAGGGTACATAGCAGAAGACAATTGGTAAAAGAATCGTACTGAGGAAGTGTGAAAGACGAACCAGGTAGTACTTCATCTCATTCTTATTGAACAAGTCTGATTTGTTGAGTGGAAGCCCATTCATATCAAAAGGAATCCTGCGCCATGCGAAGGTCTCTTTCATTTCAGTGATTGTTGAACTCCTGGTATTGTTTCATTTTATTATACAACGTTTTCCGATCAATGTTCAAAAGTTTGGCGGCTTTACTTTTGTTAAAATTTGCCTGCTTAAGTGCTTCAATGATCATTTCATATTCAGCATCAATGCTTGCTGCTTTCAAGGTTGTTTCATCGAGTACTGTTCGCGAGAAAACGGGTGTATTTGAAACGGGAAGTGAAGGCGCTGTCGAAGCTGCCGGTTCAGAATTCGTATCGAAGGAAAGTTTACTGAAATTTGAAATTTCAAAAGGTAAGGCTCGGTCTTCAATATATTCTCCGTCTGTGAGGAGGGTAGATCGTTTCACCACGTTTTTCAATTCCCGGAGATTTCCATACCATATATAATTCCTGAAGATCTGTTCCACTTCAGGCGAGAAACCTTTTACGCGCTTATTCAATTCTTCATTGGTCAGATGTAGAAAATGTTTTGCAAACACCATGATGTCCTCTTTTCTTTCCCTTAATGGCGGGATCGTCATACTGAATTCGTTGAAACGATGGAAAAGATCTTCTCTGAATTTTCCTTTTTTCGAAGCTTCCCACAAAGGTTCGTTACTCGCAATAATGATCCTGACGTCCAGGTCAATATCCTTCACACCACCGACCCTGCGCATTCGTCTTTCCTGCACCACACGCAGAAGGGATACCTGTATGTCATAAGAAAGGTTTGCAATTTCATCCAGAAAAATAGTACCTCCGTTCGCGAGCTCGAAGCTTCCGGTTTTCGTATTCAGGGCACCGGTAAATGCACCTTTTTCATGGCCAAACAATTCGCTTCCTGCAAGTTCTTTTGATAAAGCTCCGCAATCAATAGCTACAAAGGGTTGATGGCTTCGCTTGCTGCGCTTGTGAATTTCCTGTGCCACGGCTTCTTTTCCGCTTCCGCTTTCACCGTAAATGATTACACTGTAATTGGTAGGGGCAACAAGTTCTATCTGTTGCATGATTTGCCGGAACGATGTACTGTCTCCGAAAATATATTGTCCGCTGATAATGATATTGCTCTTTTTTTCCTTTTTGTCATCACCGGGAGCTGTTAAAGGGCCATTTGTTGCAGCAGGTTTATTGTCCGTTTTATCCAGGGCCTTTCGGATCGTGAGTATAATTTCGTCAGGAAATAAAGGTTTAGTGATATAATCGTATGCGCCCAGTTTCATCACTTCCACGGCGATCTTTATATCACTATAGCCGGTAATGATAATTACAGGGAGTTGGGGGAACTTCTCTTTGATTTTGATCAGCATTGTTTTTCCGTCCGTACCATCGAGTCGGAAATCACAAAGCACAAGTTCAAATTCAGTTGATTCAAGAAGCTCGGTAGCCCTTTTTGAAGTATTTGCTTCCAATACATCGAAGCCATGTTTAGAAAGAAATCGTTTTAAAAGCAAGCACATGTCCCTGTCATCATCAATCACCAGTATTTTTTGCATGAAATGGTTTGTTTATAATTCGAAATTATCTTTTATCAGCGATTATTTTATGCCCAGAGTGCACGCATTTGAGCTACCGGGATCTGTAGCAATTCACGATATTTAGCAACCGTGCGTCTTGCAATACTAAAACCTTTCTGTGAGAGAATAGCAACTAGTTGTTGGTCAGTGAATGGTTTTTGCTTATCCTCCGTTTCGATTACTTCTTCAATAGCAGTCTGAATAACCCGGTTGCTGATGATCTCTCCCTGTTGATTGATTATTCCTTCAGTGAAAAGATCTTTGAGCAATAACGTACCGAATGGAGTCGCTACATATTTGTTACAGGTGATACGGGATACTGTAGAAATATCAACACCTACCATTTCTGCTACATTTTTAAGGATCATTGGTTTGATCAGTTTGATATCACCTTCCCTGAAATAATCATATTGAAGTTTCACAATTGCTTTAACAACTTTCAGCATAGTAGACTCACGCTGGCGGATAGCCGATACAAACCACTGTGCGGCATTCAGCTTGTTGCGGAGGTATTGGCGGGTAGCCTTATCCGTTTTCTGATTTTCTTCCGTGCTTTTAACTGTTTCCATCCACGATTGATTGATATGGAGCGTGGAGGAACGTTGACGGTATAGAGAAACTTCAATGTAATCCCCGTCATGTGTGATCACGAAATCGGGCATGATCTGGTGATTCGTCTGAAAACTATCACTGTTCTCTATAACAGGCTTCATTTTAAGTGAAGCAATCAGTTGCAGAACTATCTTTAATTCATCTTCATCAATATTCAGATGATGCATGATCTTATCCATATTCCTGCATCCCAGATCGGAAAAGTGATTTTCAAGCAGGCGGATTGCCATCTTAACGTCAGGTCTTTTACTGTTCATTCTTTGCAGCTGCAGCAAAAGACATTCACGGATTGAGCGGGCACCAATGCCGGGCGGATCGAGCTGCTGAATTTTTGCCAGCACACTTTCCAGCTCTGCCACCTCAAGCCAAACTTTATTTTTGAATGAAAGGTCGTCAGCCATATCGGCAAGGTCCTGTTCAAGCATTCCGCTTTCACTGAAAGAATCGATCAGATATTCGGCAAGCTTTACCTCTTTCTCATCATTATAAAGGAATTTGAATTGTTCTTTCAGCGTCTCCCTGTAACCGGTCGTTTCGGGCATGGGACGTTCCGGCATTTTTTCACTGTTGAAATAATTTTCATATTCTGTCTTGTAATCCGGAATATCATCATACATGTATTCATCCATATCCTTATAATCCTGTACAGATTCTCGGTTCAACTTTTCCAGATCAATGTCATCATCGGATGGTGTTTCCTCCAGCAACGGATTTTCTTCAATTTCCTGTTGAATTCGGTGTTCAAGTTCAAGGGTATTCAAATGGAAAAGGTTCAGCAACTGAATTTGCTGGGGAAGTATCTTGAGTTGTTGCTTTTGAGATAAGTTTTGATGTAGCATGCGAGCGGGTTTGAAACCAAACATTTGCAATCAAGAATCCAAATTCATCCAGACTAAAAAATATTATAAATGGATGAGGTAAACTCTTGATTATCAGATGAATTACTTTTTGAAACCTTCGTTTTTAAAGTCTTCAGGTAATATACGAAATGTTGAGCTGTGTAAAAAATTCCACAGTTATTATTTTATAAAGGCTTCTGCCTCAATGTTCTCTACACTTCAGGAGTTTGAAAATAGCCGGCGAAGCGCCGGCTAGAAAGGAAATGAACCGAATTCTATTGTCAACGTATGTAATTCTTCCGGGGAAAAACGAGATTTTACATGGCAATCTTTGCATGAACCTTGTCGAAAGCATTCAATAATGCATCCTCCCATCTTTTTGACTTGCTGAATCCTGTTATGTTTTCTTTATCACTGACAAGCCGGAAAAATGCGGTTTTATTTTCAGTCGTTTCTTCCGGTGAAAAAAGGTTTACCTCGACATATTTGACACCTGAACATTTAGTTCCGAGGGTTTTAAGTTTTTCCATGAGCACATTCATGAGAGAATACGCGCAATCTTCGCTGTCGGTTTGAAAATCAAATTTGAATGTGATGTTATTCATACGTTGTTTTTGTTTAAAAAAAATAGTTACCCGCCTACAATTTCACCACCGTTTACATGAATGAGTTGTCCTGTTATATACGATGCATCATCCGACGCAAGAAAAACAAATGAAGGCGCCACTTCATAGGCGAATCCAGCGCGTCCCATAGGTGTCTTTTTTCCAAATTCCGCAAGATGTTTTTTGTCAAACGTTTCAATCACCAAAGGCGTCCATATGGGGCCCGGTGCAACCCCATTTACTCTGATACCTTTCGGTGCCAGATTCTTTGACAGTGATCTCGTAAATGAAACAATTGCTCCTTTTGTGGAAGAATAGTCTACCAGGTGCTCACTACCTCTGTAGGCCACTACTGAAGCTGTATTAATAATGCAGCCATTGTCATCAAGTAATGGTAAAACTTCGTGTGTGAAATAATAAAATGAAAACATGTTTACCTCAAATGTGCGGCGAAATTGTGCACTTGAAATTTTCAGGAAATCTTCGGCCGGTTCTTGTGTAGCTGCATTGTTGACGAGAATGGAAATTTTTTTAAAATGTTTGTAAGTATCCTTCACAACTCTGCGGCAAAAAGCTTCCACTGCGATATCTCCTTTGAACAC
>DATLDA010000274.1:0-5444 GCA_035526135.1 Flavitalea sp. | reverse complement strand
CGATGAAGATAGGGTCAGGAGCAGAAGGATTGAGGTGATCCGTCTGAATTCTGATATTCCGCCACCGGATCTGGCGTCCCGGCTGTTCGTTATTATTGATAGCATGCACCTGTAATGCAATAAACCCTTTTGAAGTAAGATCATCAACTACCCAGGCAGTGGCTCTTCCATTCACCCATGTGCGGATCGAAGTTCCAATGCATTCAATCCGGTATTTATTCCATTGACCGTTTTTGAATGCCGATTTTCCATCAGAATTGTATTCCATCGGATATAACCACCCTCTGCGTGCTTCATCGTATATACCACCACTCCAGGCTCTGGTCGAAGGGTCGACCTCAACCTGATAACCATGTACCCGGCCATTCATATACGCTGCTATACTTTCACTACGTACCTGAATTCCGGAATTCATCGGACTGTCAATTTTCAACTCTAACTCTAAAATGAAATCGCCGTACTCTTTTTCTGTGGCAAGAAATGAATTTGGTTCACCGGAAACGGTTGTACCTATAATTTCACCATTGCGCACCTGGTAACTTGCTTTCCCGTTTAATTGTTTCCAGCCTTTGAGATCTTTACCGTTGAAAAGTAGTTGAGGGTTTCCTGCAAGATTCGCATGAATAGATTGAAGCAGATAACAAAAAAGAAAAGTGATTATTGCCTTTTTCATACAGCATGATCGTTTCGAAAAACAATTTAAGCATGTTTCCGAACAAAACCACCACCATGACAAACAATGGCACAAGAATGAAATATAAAAAGCGCGGAAGAATCAGAAACGGTAACCTGCAAAGACCTGCACTACATTATTTTTTGCATTTGTTCCTTTCGGAGGTATGAAGGAAGGGATGGGCGCTACCGGATAATCTGATTCATCTTTATAAGTCTTTGCAAAACTCAGGTTATATCGTGCACCAATGATCATACCTTTTGATGGGTACAACTCAAATCCGGCAGCCATTCCATAATCAAGCGTATTATAATAATCTCTTGCCTTAGAGTAAGCATTGTAGCCGTTAATGGTATTCAAACTGTCTGCAACAGCATTCACCAGGAGTGCTAGCTGTCCTCCAATCTGTAATTGGACCACCTTACCCAAATTGAAAGTGTATAACTGGGGAAACAATAAATAATTGAGGGTAACCTTTCCGGTGTTTGTATTGCTTTTGAAATTGTATCCCTGTTGAGAAAAAATGATCTCCGATCTGAATCCCTGACCCTGGTTAAATTGAGGCGATAAAAATGCGCCTGCCATAAAACCCGTCCTGCTTTCTGCATTGATATCTCCCGCATTTGACACATTGGCAAAATTCACTCCTGCCTTCAATCCAAAACCGAGTTTCTTAGGCGCGACCGCAGTGGTGTATGTCTTGTTTTGCTGGGCCAGTATGGACTGGGAAAATATTATCAACGAGATGATGAAAATGTTTTTCATAGTAAATGGGATTTTCGTACCCATGTGATCCCTAAAACGATCAACTCTGAGCAGATAGTATATTATTTCCCATCCCGGACAAAGAAAAAGGCACAAACAGACAATATTTGCCTGAATGTGCCCAAATTCATTGGATGGCGATATGCCAGCCACCTACCGCCAATCTTATCAGCGGTTCGGATTAGAAGTCGTTCTTCTGTCAACGTCAGTATGCACGTGCTTGTCTCTTTTCAACAAGCCGGCAAGTCCTGCCAGACCTAAAAGACCAATCCATCCGTAATCTTTGTCGTTGTCACCATCATTGTCGGTGCGGGTAGTAGTGGCGCCTTCCGGGTTTTGCGCATATACCGGGGCGTTAGCGAACAGAAGCAGTCCGGAAACTGCTAAAGCGGCTGCCATCATTTTCACTTTTTTCATAATCTGATTTTTAATAATTAAAGTTTTTGTTTGGACTATTGCAATGAGCATGCCACCGGCCTTAAGCTCAACGATACTTACTGTCATGTATACACTAACCTCAAGCATTTCAACACGCAGGTACGATTTTATTTTTTTAATTCCAATACAGTCATAACAGGAAAATGATCAGAAGGAAATTTGCCATGGTATGAATCGGTGTGTACACCCCATTTGAAAATTGCGAAATGAACGGTCGTGAAAATATGATCGATAATTGCTGTACGTTCGAGCGTTGTTCCAAAACCGAAAATATCGAAATCATGAAAGCGTATCAGGGAAGTAACATACCGTGAGCGATCAACCCACAAATTTCCCGAGTCGCGCGGATTGTCATAACGGATATTGAATGACGCAATTCTGTATTGTTGAGCACGTACTGTACTGAATGAGACGATAATTGAAAACAGTACTATTTTTTTTAATGTCATATTCGCCGATATTAAATTTCACTTCGATATTTCAATTGATTTTAATGAAGCGGAAAATTAATTTCAAGCAACTGATCTTCATTCTGTCTCAATTAAGCATCGATTGAAATGTATACCGCCCCGATCCTATCGAAAAAACAGCATAACCATTTTTAAAATGAAAGTTGTCTGCTTCTTTTATTTTACTGACAGGTATTCCGTTTTCTGTGACGGGCCCATCTGCTTTGGAAGGCATATTTATCTCTGCAGTTGTATTCGGGGGAATTTCGATTTGAAGTTGAAAACTCTTTCCATTCCTCCGCCATGCCGTGACAATTTTACCACGAATCGATTGATAAGTTGTATTTACCCATTGTAGATCTCCGGCGGGCTGTGGTCTGATCAATATCCTGCCAAACCCTGGAGAAAGTGAATTAATTCCTCCAAGTGACCGATAGAACCATTCGCTGATTGACCCGAACATGGGATGATTTTTTGAATATGTATTTTCAGATTGAGCCCACGATTCCCATAAAGTTGTAGCACCATTTTTTATCATATTACCCCATCCTGGAAAATCACGTTGGTTAGCGATCATATATGCGATTTCATTCATTTCTTCCCGGCTCAAAACATCAAATAACATTTTCGTGGAAAAAATTCCGGTTGACAAATGCCAGTTATGCCTCTTGAATTCCTGCAGCAATACCTCCTTTGATAATTGTATCTCAGGTGTAAAATTATACCAGAGTGAAAACAATTGGGCAGATTGCGTGCTGTTATCAAATCGCCCGGTATGCGATACATAAAATTGTTGAATGATTGCGTGTTTGATATTTTCAGCGAGGTGGTTAAATGCAAGGGAATCTTCTTTGAAATTCAATTTACCGGCAAAAAATGAAGCCAGCAGAGCGTGATGATAATAGAATGCAGAAGCGGTCAATGCCTCGGGTTTTGTATCAAGCGCTTCATGATCGCTGATATCCCAATAGAACAATTGATTCACCGCCCTTGATCTTAGAAATTCCAATTGCTTTTTTACTCCGTTGTACTGATCACGAATGATCTTATCATCCGCATAAAAATCATAAAGATGTTTTTGAAGAAATGGATAGACCAGTTGCCAACCGAGCGGGCCGGATTCTCCGCCATATCCTCTGTCAGCAATTCCTGTATAAGGTGCTACCTCAGTAATTGCGCCATCAGGTTGCTGTTCATTGGCAAAATCACGAACGGTCTTCGCATAAAATGCTGACATATCAAAATTGAAAGAAAAGGCTTCTGCGGTTACAACAATGTCTGCGCCATATCCCATTTTTTCTCTGGCAGGACAATCAGATTGAACACTGAACAGATTACTCAGAAAAGTCCATTTGACAGTTTCCTGCAGTTTATTAAGCATTTCATTTGAACAACTGAAAGTTCCAGTTTCAGCAACGTCGGTATTCATTCGCAATCCCTCGATAGCTAATAGATCCGGCACTCCGGGCCAACCTGAAATTTCGACATACCTGAAACCATGAAATGTAAAACGGGGGAACCAATTCTCTTCACCCTTTCCTTTCAAAATATATTCGTCCTGTTGCCATGCAGTTTTTGGAGCACCTGGCCCTCCGTCCAATCGCCAAATTTCTTTGATCTGACCGGCAACTGATGTCAAATAATTCAATCTTCCATCCGGATGGAGGGCTTCTCCATAACGCAACGAAATTTTAGTGCCCGCAGGTCCGCTTACTTTTATTCTTGCTACCCCCGCAAAATTTTGTCCCATATCCACAATGAATGTATCCATCCCTGTTTTTTTCACACTCACAGGTCTTACAATTCGTGTTATTCTGATCGGTGGCAATAACTGTGAAATTAGTTTGCCGGATGGTCCTTCAACTGCCACTGCATTGGTCCAGGAAGGATCTGAATCTGACATCGTCCATTTCTTTTCTAGCCTTGCGTCATACTTTTCACCGAGGTAAACATTATTTCGTAACACCGCTCCCGTATTTGTTTGCCACGTTTCATCAGTCGCAATCACTTCCGAAGTTCCGTCTGCATATGAAATCATCAATTGTGCAAGCACACACGGACGGCCTGTCTGTAATACATTCCGCAGATTGAACCGGCCGAATAAACGCAAAGGCAACGGATTATACCATCCATTCGCCAATTCGACGCCCAATATATTTTTTCCTTTTTTTATTATTGCCGTTACATCATAGGTAGAATAAAATACTTCTTTCCGGTAGGTAGTAAATCCCGGGTCCAGAGCATGATCGCCGATTTTTTTTCCATTGAAAAAAGCCTCGTAATAACCAAGTCCTGAAATGTACAAACGCGCCGTGCTAATTTTTTTTGAACTTGTGAAAAATTTCCTGAATACAGGCATGGGATCGTCCTGATAGAATTGTTCGTCCTGCTCAAATTGTTTCCGTCCATCACCAATCCATTTACCCTTCCAGTCGTGCTCGTTTAAGAGACCGGTTTCAAAAAAATTTACTGCACTCCATGATGATGCATTTCCGTCATTATCATATACACGAACAGCCCAATAATACCGGACGGCAGCCCGTAATGGAGTACCTGAATAGGCGATCTGAATACTTTGAGAAGATTTGATGATGCCGGAGTTCCATTGATCTCCCTGATGTATTTTGATTTTTGCTTCTTCTTCACTTACAATAATTTCAAAAGCCGTCTGAATTCGGTTGCGGTGCGTTGATTCAAAATTCCAGCTGAACCGGGGGAATGGATTATCAATTCCCAGAGGATTGCGCAGATTTTCTGTACGCAGTAATGCCGGTTGAAGGGTGCTTGTTGTAAAAGCAAAATGAAACAGAAAAATGAACAAGGCAAGCAAGAGAATCCGCATGGGCAGTTGAGCGTGGATGCAGAATGAAATTAGGAAGAAGGAATGAATTTGACGCAGATAGCTGTGAGTTGTGAGCAGTCGCAGCCGGCAGTCAGTGATAGAGTATCAGGCATCCCATTGCTGTTATTTTCCCTGCGAATGAGCTAACAATTTATTCGGGTGGATTGCTGACCTTATAGCTGATAGCTGACGCGAAGAAAAAAGCCCCAACACTAATGTGCCGGGGACCTTGCAAAAGACAAAATAATAACCAAACAAAAATTTATTTCGCGGTCAC
>DATLDA010000254.1:0-14312 GCA_035526135.1 Flavitalea sp. | reverse complement strand
TTCATATGGAACCATTGCTGCATTTTATTCAGTAATACACCCTGTGTTACCAATAGGATCACGCATCCGAGTACGAGCAATACAAGCAGGGTGGTAAGCCGGATCGCTGTGACGCGTTCCTGGAAAAAACTTCTTTTATTTTTATTCAGAAGGGAACGGTTGAAAGAACGCATGATACACATCATTGCATTGGATGCATAATAAACAGCCAGCACGAAACCGATAGACAACAAACCTGATCTGGGGGTTAGAAGAAAATCTTCCAGGAAATGCTGCACAGCTGTATAGGTATTGTAGTTCATTGTAATATCTTTCGTCAGCAGCAGCAGTTCAGCCGTTACCTGTTTGGAAATACCAGGCAGGTAGGGAATGATAGTACAAAGAAATATGGTGGCCGCAGGAATGGCCATCAACAGGTTGAAAGAGATCGCGGCGGCTCGTTCGGTCATTCCGACCTTCTTTACCTGGCTCAGAAAAAAAATAATCACATCATAGAGAGGAACTTTCTGAAAACCGGGCAGTATGATCTTTTTGCTCTTGTTGCGAAGAAAGCAAACCGGTTTTGAATTTAATATCGAATGTTCTATGCGGTCGATCCACGTCATGGCGTGTTGCCCTGGGCGGCAGCTTGTTTTTTCAAAATAAGACTATCCAGCGCTTTTCGGTATTCATTGGCATAACGGCGATGATCTGTATAGTTTTCGGTGAATACATGCCTTTTCGAAAAGTCGCTTTTCGCAACAAAAAATAAATAATTCGTTTCCGGCGCCTTCAATACTTCATCCAGTGTTTCCAGTGAAGGGGTGCAAATAGGGCCGGGGGGAAGTCCATACACCCGATAGGTATTATAGGGAGACTCAGTTTCCAGGTGCTTTTCATAAATACGCTGCAATGCAAAATTCCTCAACGCAAATTTTACAGTTGGATCAGCACCAAGTCGCATTTTTCGATTAAGCCTGTTCAGGTACACACTTGCCATCGAGCCTTTTTCGTCCTTTACATTAGTCTCCTCTTCAACGATGGACGCAAGTATATAAGCGGTAACAGGAGTTAAACCTTTTGAAGCTGCCTGCTTCGTCCGTTCTTCATTCCAGATTTTTTCATGCTCTGCATGCCATTTGCCGAAAACGGCCGCAGGAGATGCATTCCAGAGGTAAGTATAGGTATTGGGAAAAACCATTGTCATGACGGTATTCGTATCGATACCAAATTGCCGCAATGTATCGGGGTCATTCAGAAAGCGTATAAGGGAAAGTGAGTCACATTCAAGTTTTCTGGAGATTTGTGCGGCAAGTTGTTCTTTTGTCCGGACTTTGGTGATCACAATATTCACCGGACTCTGGGTGCCATTGCGAAGGATTCGGGCTATATCAACCAGGTTCATCCCGTCTTTAATTTCATACCGTCCGGGTTTTAATTTTTTCCAAACTTCCATCCGACTGGCAAGGAAATTAAAAGAATCAGGGTTTTTGATGTAATGGCTGTCTATCAGAATTTTCATTACTGCTACCTGATTGGCTTCTGCAGTACGAATATAGAGGAACCGTGATTTTCCTTCGAATGTGGTATTGGAAGAAAAGAAACGGAAAGCAATGAATACGGCCGCAAGGATCAGTAGGAGAAGCACCCCTAATGCCAGTTTTCTGATCATAGGTGTTGGTTGACTGTAAAGTAAACAAAAACCTATAACGCAGGGCGGGTTAATTTATGCTGGTTGGATCAACGGGGAGTCTGAACAGGTGATCCTGCAGGTGGATTGGTTGCTGGAGCCGGGGTAGTTACCTGTGGCCTGGTGTTTAATTCTCTTATTTCACCGGAGTTTCCTTTTGGGATAAATACCACGGAAAAAATGCTAAGCAATGCAATGACGACAGCTAATACCCATGTACCTTTTTCGAGGACATCGGTGGTTTGTTTAACCCCCATGAACTGTGTACTGAAACCGGCTATATTTCCGGCAAGCCCACCGCCTTTTGGATTCTGTACCAGAATAAAAAAGGCCATCACCACACTCGCCAACACTATCAGAATAAGGAACAGGATCATATCAGTTTACTTTTATAACTGGTCAATTTTGGCTGCAAAATAACTGCTTTTGGCAGGATTCAGCAAACTTAATTTCCGGTAAATATCGCTGGCTTTCTGTCTGTTTCCCTGCTTAGCCCAGACTTCAGCCATTGCTTCAGTAAGCACTTCTCTTTCTTCAATTGAATGTTCTGCTATGATCCTTACGGTTTGCTCGGCAGGATCTTCGTCACCGGCAGGTGAAGTCTGATGCAAACGTTTCATACTCCTCAGCCAGTCTGTGAAGCTCCTGAGTTGCTGACCGAGCTTGTCCTTTTCAAGATCCGCAAGCTGCAGTTTGATCCCTTGTGAGGCGAAATAATCGATGGTATGGTAAGATTGGAAAACCGGCTCATTGGAAGTGCCTGCGTCTGATGACTGCGGTGCGATTTGTTCCGTATCATCCGGATCTTCGGATATAAATTCCTGTTGGCTAACATCGGAGGGATCATCAGATTGTGATTCTTTTACAAAACTGTTTTCTCCTCCTGCGACAACAACGGGTTCTTCTTCTGCCGGTTTCTCAGCTACTGACTCTTCATCCTGATCCTGGGCCTTCAAATGAAAAGGTAAAATTTCCAATTCTTTCTGAGAGGTGAATTTTGACTCATCAAGCAACCATTGGAGCCATAGAGGTTGGTTCACATATAATGAAGCTGTTTTGAGATGGTCCTTTGAAGCCGAGGCTGTACCATTTTGTTTTTTAACCAACAGGAGGTGACCGGCGGTAACATATGGATACGCATCCACAAATTGCAAAAGGTCTTCTTCAGAAAGTTGTTCAAGGTTGTCCCGATGAAATAATTGCTGTACGATCTGGTTGATCTCCGTATTCATAAAAGGTTACCAGTTAGAAAAAATCCTGTTGAAAATTTCATCAGTCATATTCCGGATGATCTCATCGCCTTTTAATGCTTCCGCCTGTTGAAGGCTCAGGTTTGCATCAAAATCGAAATTACGCGATATATCTGCTTCGAAATTCGCCTTCTCGTCTAACCGGTTTTTAAAAACAATGTGAACAGTTACATTCAGCCTATTGATGGATGATTGCTGGTTGGAAATACCTGTTGTAGTGAGTCGGTAATCGGTAACTACACCGCTGATCTCATAATGTGCATCATCAGACGATACCTGAGAAAGTCTGGTCTGATTGTTTATCTTTTGTTTCAATTTATCTGTTAGCCGCGGACTCAGTAGGGGATTTACATATGGTGCTTTATTCTCAATATACTGCACCCGCACTGTCTTTACATTGGGAGGAATAGATATATCGCGAAAAGTATAACATCCCGGCAATAGCTGGATGCAGAATAAAGCTATGGCGATGAAATTGAGGCTGCGTTTCAATTTGTTTTCTTGAAGAATCATTCTTTGATATCGTATTCTTTCAGTTTACGGTAAAGCGTTCTTTCACTTATTCCAAGATCCAATGCTGCATCTTTTCTTTTTCCTTTATGTTTTTTAAGCGCTTTTACAATCAGCTCTTTCTCTTTATCCATGATATTCAGCGAATCTTCTACTTCTTCATGCTGATGGATTTCATCATTATGATGCATGATGACAGGTTGTCCGGATGGAAGCGCAGGCGCAGGCATCATGGAAGGCTGTAACATGTCCTGTGATTTTAGTTCCTTCAGTTCATTGATGAATGATGGATTACTCGCCGCGTAGGATGGATTCTGCAGCACTTCGACAAACATTTTTTTCAATTCTGTCACATCTTTTTTCATGTCGAAAAAAAGTTTGTAAAGAATCTCACGTTCGTTTGCAAATTCATGTCCATTCATGTTTGACTGGTGAGCCAGTACCGGCAGACGGTTGAATTCGCGATCAGGCAAAAAGTTTTTCAGATCTTTTGATGTGATGAAACGCTCAGGCGATAAAACTGAAATCTGTTCTGCAATATTCTTCAATTCACGAACATTACCGGGCCAGGGATAATTAATTAACAGCATTTTCGCTTCCTCATCTAATTGTACCGGTACCGATTTGTATTTTTCAGCAAAATCAACTGCGAATTTTCTAAACAGTAACAGGATGTCTTCCTGACGATCACGAAGAGCAGGTACGCGAATCGGAACTGTACTCAATCGATAATAAAGATCTTCCCGGAATTTCCGCTGGTGAGTTAATTCGAGCAGGTCTTTATTGGAGGCCGCAATCACCCGGACATCTGTCTTCTGGACTTTAGACGAACCCACACGAATGAATTCTCCTGTTTCCAATACACGTAATAAACGGGCTTGTGTGCCGAGCGGCATTTCACCGATCTCGTCCAGAAAAATAGTTCCACCACTGACGGTTTCAAAATAACCTTTACGGCTGTCAACTGCCCCGGTGAACGAACCTTTCTCATGTCCGAACAATTCCGAATCAATCGTTCCTTCCGGTATAGCCCCGCAATTGACTGCAATAAAAGGATTGTGTTTTCTTCCGGAAAGTGAATGTATGATGAGAGAAAAAGCTTCTTTACCCACACCGCTTTCGCCGAAGATCAATACGCTCAGATCGGTATTTGCTACCTGGATAGCCACATTCAGCGCATGATTGAGCGCCGGGGAATTTCCAATGATACCAAAACGATTTTTGATGCTTTGATTCTCCATACCCGTTGTGATTATTCCCTCCCTGATAATACGACTTCTCCTAATAGTGTTGCTCCCGTACAATGTGATATTTTTACTGATGTATAGTCACCCGGTGTCAAATTCAA
This sequence comes from Flavitalea sp., assembly GCA_035526135.1. Classification (GTDB taxonomy): domain Bacteria; phylum Bacteroidota; class Bacteroidia; order Chitinophagales; family Chitinophagaceae; genus Flavitalea. The sequence goes on along the minus strand of DATLDA010000254.1, from coordinate 9,535 downwards.
ATTCCTCTTCGGAAAAACGACTACTTTATTTTGAGAATTCCTGCCCATCCAATCGTACGTACTTTTTTTCGAATCGCCTTCAATCAACACTTCACAGGTTGTTCCCAGATCACGTTCATTGCTTTCGCGCGACAGCCTGTTTTGCAATTTCACAATTTCATCCAATCTTTTTTTCTTTAGTTCTTCCGGCACATCATCTGTATATCTTCTTGCAGCGAGAGTGCCAGGACGTTCACTGTAATAGAACATATAACTAAAATCATAAGCGCACGATTCCATCAGGTCAAGTGTTTGCTGATGATCTTCCGCCGTTTCCGAACAGAATCCTGCTATGAGATCTGAGCTTATTCCGCAACCAGGAATAATCTGGCGGATCCTGTCCACTTTTGCGAGGTACCATTCCCGCGTGTACGTGCGGTTCATCAATTGAAGAATTCTTGACGACCCACTTTGTACCGGCAAATGAATCGATTTGCAAATATTGTTATAGCGTGCCATTACATACAGCACTTCGTCTGTAATATCTTTCGGGTGTGAAGTTGAAAATCTCACTCGCAGTAGTGGATCAATTGAAGCAACTCTTTCGAGTAAGGAAGCAAAAGTTACTGCTTCATCATTTTTTTCATCCATCCAGTAATAACTGTCTACGTTTTGTCCGAGCAGATTGACTTCCCGGTAACCGTTTTTGAATAAATGGGCACATTCGGCAACAATGCTCGATGAATCACGGCTACGTTCACGGCCTCTTGTGAATGGGACAACACAAAATGAACACATGTTATTACAGCCCCGCATGATACTGACAAATGCATTTATGCCATTGCTGTTTAGACGTACAGGTGAAATGTCGGCATACGTTTCATCACGGCTAAGTAAAACATTAACCGCTTTTTGTCCGGTGCCTGCTTCACCAATGAGCGCTGGAAGGGTGCGGTAAGCATCAGGCCCTACAACAATATCAACCAACTGTTCTTCTTCAAGAAATTTAGATTTCAGCCTTTCTGCCATACAACCAAGCACGCCAATAAGGGCACCGGGATTATTCTTTTTTACATTCCTGAAATCATACAGTCGTTTTCGAACCGTTTGTTCAGCTTTATCCCGGATTGAGCATGTGTTCAGGAAAATAAGATCAGCATCTTCAAACCGACTGGTTGCATTGAAACCATTTTGCTGCAGAATGGAGGCAACGACCTCGCTGTCAGCAAAATTCATAGCACATCCATAACTTTCTATGTAAAATTTACCTGCAGCAGGAATTAACGCGTTTGTTTCTGGAGCAAACACTTCGCCTTGTCTTCCTTCCTCGTTTTGTTTGTTAATTGTCAATTCCTCCATTAAAATACGTTGACCGGGTTGCAAAGATAATTGAAAATGACAACATGGCAGACAGTGCAATTTTAGATTTTAGATTTGCGATTGCAGATTTATTTGAAGAGCACATACGCATGGACGTTTGATAAAGTTCATATGCCATACTCCAAGCTTTCCAGCTCCAAACTTCCTGAGCAATGGGCCCTTAGCAATGAGCGTTGAGCCTTTAGCTTCCACTAATAGGACAATAAGTTTATGCAGGTTTCTATGTACATTAGAATTACAAAAAGCGGAAGTAGCTCACCTGGTAGAGCGACAGCTTCCCAAGCTGTAGGTAGCGGGTTCGAGTCCCGTCTTCCGCTCATAGCAGATAGATGTGAAATAAATATAAAGAGCAACGGCTAATGCTCAGGGCATAGCTTAAAGCCCATTGATAAGGCCCATTGCTCAGGGCTGATAGCTTCTCACCACAATGGTTTACCCTGATAATAGTCAAGTATTTTTGTGCGTAACAAATAATCGTATCGTGCGCTGATCAGGTTGCTGTTTACACGGTCAACATTATTCTTGGCAATGATATATTCTACAGAAGTGGAAGCACCGGCGGCAAATCTCACTTCTGCAGCACGGAACGATTCACCAAATGCATTGAACTGTTCCAATAAAGCTTTGTACCTGTCCCTTGCTGCGATCATATTGAAATAGGCCTGTTCAATATTTTGTTTCAACTGAATTTTGGTTGTTTGTTCGATATTCTCAAAACTTTTCCTCGTGATTTCCGCTTGCCGCACGCGGGTACGGGTCACCAGGTTATTGAACAATGGAATACGAAGTCCTAGGTTGATGGAAGTAAAAAGATTGTTATCGAGCTGATCGTTGAATTTTATTTTTTCTGACGAAAAATTATTCTGGGTTGCAATCACCGGAGTTTTTGTACCATTCACAACTACATAATTATCGGTTGGGCCTTCAGTGGTATTAATCAAGATATCACGGAATGCTGCATTGGAATAGTTGGTAGTAATTTGTCCGCTGAGGCCAAGGCTCGGATAAAAATCACCTTTCGCTGCTTTAAGCGCTTTTTCAGCACTTTGCGTACGCAGCGAAGTGGCTTTAATTACAGATAGCTTTTGCAGTGCGATTGTATAAATGTCTTCCACTGTAGCCGGATATTCAGTATTGAACTGGTCGATCGGTAACCGTTCTACCATTAATTCTGTTGAAAAGGGAACATTCATCAATTGACTAAGCAACAAACGCGACGCGTTTAATGCATTCACATTATCAATAAGTGCAACTTCGTCGGATGCAAGTTGTCCACGCAGGTCAAATAACAAAGCTGGCGCTATCGCACCCTGCTTGTTCATAATTTCGAGACGGTCAAGTTGTTTTCGTGTAACAGTTGTTGTATTGCGTGTTCTCTCCAACAGATCAGTATTTGTCAGCAACTGCAGGTAAGCGAGAATCACATTTAAGGTCAGGTTGTCTTTCTCCTGTTCTAATTCCCATTTTGCTGCAGCATATCCGAGTGCATTGGCTTTAATGTTGTTCCAAATCCCCAGGCCATTGAATAGCGTCACGCCTGAATTGAGACCATAACTCGCGTAATTGACCGTTTGGTTGATGAATGAATTGGTAAATGGGTCAATGCTTCTGCCCTGGTTGCTGCCATGATTGGCTACCCCGGCCAGAGTAGGGAATCGGTCAGATTTCGATTGTTTCCAGTTGGCTTCTGCGCTTTGCATTTGAAGATCACGCTGCTTTACGTCAAGATTGTTCACAAGTGCTGTTTCAACCGCTTGCTTCAACGTCAGTGTCGGTGAAACATTTGTTTGTCCGGTTCCAATCGTGTATAACATGATCAGCACGAACATTCCTATCATTCTTTTCATTCTGTTTTTGTTTTTTAGTAAGTGATAACCCAAGCCCTGAGCCATGACCCGGAGCTGTGTGCTATGTGCGGGAAATAAGTTGATTTCTTTCGCCAAATAAAGTACCATTCTTCTACTATTCTAATAATCAGGAGACTATTCCTACAGCTGTCAATTTCCAACGTCCGCTTTTGAAACAAGTGTGTTCATTAGTGATATGGGTATAGGGTATCGGGTATGAGGTATGAGGTATCAGCTATCCCTTTGAAACTAATTCAGAACCCTATACCCTTTCCCAAACTCGCCAGACTCCCAAACTACCAACCTCACTTCAAACTAAGAACTAAAATCTTTATCGATTCTCAATCCTTCCGTCGAGCAGGTGAATGATTCGGTTTCCATATCCGGCGTTCTTTTCAGAGTGTGTGACCTGGATGATGGCGACTCCTTCGCGATTCAATTCCCGGAACAGATCCATAATTTCTTCACCTTGTTTTGAATTCAAATTGCCTGTAGGCTCATCGGCCAGCAAAAGTTTAGGTTTTGCAATAAGCGCGCGTGCAATCCCGACAAGCTGCTGCTGACCACCAGAAAGTTGCGTAGGAAAGAGATCTTTTTTTCCAACAATTTGAAACCTGTCGAGGATATCTGCAACCATGGCTTTTCTTTCCGACCCTTTAATGTCCTGGTAGATGAGTGGCGTTTCAATATTTTCATACACCGTCAATTCATCGATCAGGTGATAAGCCTGGAACACAAAACCAATATGTTGCTTATACAACTTCGATCTTTGTTTTTCTTTCATCTGATGTACCGGATCACCCATGAAAGTGTAGGAGCCTTCTGAGGGTTCATCCAACATGCCGATAATATTCAGCAGCGTTGATTTACCAGATCCCGATGGACCCATGATTGAAATAAATTCCCCTTCTTTCACAAATAAATTGATATCCTTCAAAATAAAAGTGCGATTACTTCCAGTATTGTACCACTTTGAAACATTCTTGAGTTCGAGCATGTTGTTTTTTTTTATTTATTGAGTTTTGGCGATCAGCTGTCAGCTATCAGCTGTCTCACTCTAAGTATCTGCCGAGCCTTCATAATTTCCGATCAATTACATATTTTTTAATTACTAAATTTTTTGATGGGATCGCTGACTGCCGACCGCTAACTGCTTACGGCTTTCAATCACTCAGTCCTCAAATTCTCCACCGGATTTGCCGAGGCTGATCGGATCGTCTGATACCCCATTGTCAAGAGAGCTATCAAGACCATAATTATTCCTGAAAGAATAAATATCCACCAACTGACAGAAGAGCGGTAAGCAAAATTTTGAAGCCATTGGTTCATGGCCCACCACGCAATCGGAACAGATATAGCGAATGCAATAATGACCAGCATGATGAATTCACGGGAAAGGAGTGCAACGATCTGTATCACGGTTGCTCCAAGTATTTTTCGTACACCTATTTCTTTCGTTCTGAGAAAATTTGTATACATCACGAGTCCTAATAATCCCAGGCAACTAATAAAAATCGCTAAACCGGCCGCCCATTTCAGAAGCGTGGCAATATTCTCTTCTCCTTTATAAAACTTACTGATGCCTTCATCCAGAAAATTGTACGCAAAGTCTTCACCAGGGTATACCTCTTTCCACGTTTTTTCTAATAATCTGATGGTTTCAGTCCACGATGATTTTCCTTCACCGGGTTTTTTTAATGCAATATGTATGGTATTATGATTTTGGGTTGCACATGATATTGCAACCGGTTTAATGGGGGTATGAATTGACCGTACATTAAAATCTGATACCACTCCTACAATTTCTTTTTTTTCCCGGCTGATAAGGTGGCCAATTGCATCCGAGGGTTTGTTGAACCCGAATGCACGTGCCAGTGTTTCGTTGATCACATATTCTTTTATCGTATCGCTTTGCTGCAGGTTGCGTCCTGCAAGCAATTTAATCTGGTATAATTTTAAAAAATTTGTATCACCCTGTTTTAGCTGAACGTCAACGTTGAATTCCTTTATACCATTGTTGAATTCCATGGTTCGGGATGAACTGCTGGTTGACGCAGGAGGCGGGCCGCCGAGGCTTACCATTTCAATTCCTGGCAAAGCTGATATTTTATCAAACAGTAATTGTTTCTTGTTTGCTTTTTCTCCATAGGGAGGATAGAAGTAGACGATTGCATCCTTGCGAAATCCCATGTCTTTGTTGAGAGAATAATGGATTTGTTTTGTTACGACGAAAGTTGCCATGATAAATGCCTGTGCAATTACAAACTGCGAAACTGTCAACGTTTTTCTAAACCATGTTTTCGTAGATTTTGAAGAACCGGCAACAGCATTTTTTAATATGATCACAGGACGGAAGCCGGATAATATCCAGGCAGGATATAAACCGGCCAGGAGGGTCACAACAACAATCAGAAGCAAAATGAAAATAAGAACATGCGGTTGATCCTGTGGCGCAAATCGAAGACCTGCTGGTATAAATTCCGAAAATAATTTCAGGATCAGCGGTGTGAAGAATATAGAAATAATGGCCGCTAACAGCGTAATAAGGAAAGTCTCGCTGAGAAATTGTATAACAAGATGTCTTCTAGAACTTCCAAGCGTTTTCCGAATCCCGATCTCTTTTGATCTTTGAGCGGCTTGTGCTGTGGTAAGGTTGATAAAATTGATACACCCCAGCAATAACAAAAACGCAGCGATGATCAGTAAACTATACAACGTTGGTTTATGTGCCAGTCGCTGTCCGAAATTATCATAAAGACCGTTGAAATGCACATCATTAAGTGGTTGCAATACCTGGCTGGTTTTGAAACCCGGCCCCTGTTCTTCTTTTTTGGTATTTTTTTCTCTAAGCGCATTGATCTGTTTTTCCACCAAACGCTTATCTGCCCCTTTGGAAAGTTTTAAAAATAATTGTGAAGCGGAATTCGTACTTCCCCATTCGTTCCATCCTGTATTTTCTTTTAGAACTGAGTGAGGGATGGTACTGATGGAGAGAAAATCCTTGAACGTAAAATCAGAAATCTGATCGAGGTCTCTTACGATTCCCACCACGGTCATGCGAATTGAATCATCGTAATAAACCGTCTGACCTATTGATTTTGTTATATCCTTAAAAGGAAAATAGGCTCGCGCACGGTTTTCCGTAAGCACCACTTTAAAGGGTTCATTCAACAAGACCGGTGAACCGGCGATCCATTCATATGGAATAATTTTAAAATAATTTTCATTGGTCAGGATAATATCTGATTGTGACTTGATAAAGAGTTGCGGCCGTTGTGCAATGGGAAGAATTTTTACCGACATTCCATAGGTATAAAAAGGTGCGGTGTATTCAATTCCGGTCACCTGTTTCCTGACTGCGTCGGGCAAAGGCGCAGGAACACCTGAATTGTAATACGGCTCGCCGGCAAAAGTGAAATCCGACACGACCCTGTATATTCTTTCCCGGTCATTTTGAAATTTATCAAAACTAAAATCGTACTGAACGATCAGATAGATCACCAGAGCCGCACTGATACCAATTGATAAACCCAGAACGTTGATGAATGAAAACACCTTATGACGTGCGAAATTCCGAACAGCAGTGACGAAGAAATTTTTGATCATGGAAAATTTTGTAAAAGCAATAATTTAATACTGGGCGGTCAGCAGTCAGCGGTCAGCTGTCTCCTCTTGAGTAATAAGATGCGATTTAATATCAAATTTTCTTTCATTTATAAATATTTTCAGTAACTATCTGATTGTTGATGCCGACTGCCGACTGGCAACTGCCAGCTATTCCGTCCTCAAACTCTTCACGGGATTTCCCACTGCAGCTCGAAACGCCTGTATTCCCACAGTGAGCAAAGAAATACCAATCGCGGCAATCCCCGCAATGAGAAAGACCCATATCGTAATGTCAATCCGGTAGGCAAAATCCTGAAGCCAGCGATGCATGAAATACCACGACAGAGGTGTTGCGATAACGAATGCAATTAGTATCAGCCAAAGAAAATCTTTTGAAAGTAGGCTGACTATTCCCGTTACGGAAGCTCCGAGTACTTTGCGTATACCGATCTCTTTTGTTCGATTCAAAACAGCAAGTGCGGCCAGGCCGAGTAAACCAAGGCAGGCGAGGAATATGGAAAGTCCGCCTGCCCATCCGACGATGCTACTCCAGCGGGCCTCCGCTTTATAAAAACGATCGAGGTCCTCATCAAGAAAGCTGTATTTGAACGGAAAGTCAGGTACTACTTTTTTCCAGGCTGCCCCAATGGTCTTTAAGGAACCCGATGGATCTCCCGGTCTGATCTTCACAAAATATTTCATGGGACTGTAAGATGAGAAACGGTGAAAAAGCTGTGGCTTCACTTCTTCACGGAAGGGGCGAAAATGGAAGTTCTTTACTACTCCGATCACAACTGGGGTCAGTTTCTCACCATAGCCTGTAAGCGGTTGTCCAACCGCGTTATCTACTGTCCATCCGAAATCTTTTACCATTTCTTCATTAACGATAACTGAAGTAACGGTATCAGAGGAGATAGCGGAATTGAAATTTCTTCCTGCAAGCAACTTTAAAGAAAGGAGGGTAAGATAATTTTCATCGATATAATATTCATATACTTCTTTTAGTTTCCCTTTATAATCGAACCCTGACCTGCTCCATCCGGTTCCTTCCCCGAGTCCTAATTCGGAACCTGCTATGCCAATGATCGAAGGAGAGGAGGCCAGGGATTGCTTGAATAAAGGAAAGTTTCTCGCACTGTTTGTTCCTTCCGCATCAACGATTACAATATTTTCTTTATCAAACCCGGGATTTTTGGTCCGCATATACCGGAGCTGTTGCAATATGATGAGTGTTGCGATGATAAGCCCTACTGATAAAACAAATTGCATAGTCACCAATGATCGCGTAAAAATATTCAATCCCCCTACTTTTATTTTACTCTTCAGGGCTTCAACCGGATTGAAGCGCGATAATACCAAGGCCGGATAACTACCTGCCAGGAGGCTAACGATCAACATTACCGCCAGCAGGTACCATGGCATTTCAGGATAAAGTGCAAAAGAAAATGTCAGAGATTTTCCTGCAAGATCATTGAAGTAAGGTAACAACAGGTTAACCAATAGCAAACCAATAATTGTTGAGAGGATTGTCAATAAAAAAGCTTCAAATAAAAATTGCAGAATGAGTTCTTTTTTCCTTCCACCAATTACTTTCCTGATTCCAACTTCTTTTGATCTGCTTGCGGATCTTCCTATCGCAAGTGTAGTAAAATTGATGCAGGCAATTAATAAAACGCCGGCAGCAATTGAAATGAGCAGCCACAGAGTTTTCGGATCGACTTGTTCGACAGGCCCCCCTTGTATTTTTGTATCAGTATGTACGGATAATATTGGTTGCAGTCCATATGATACCGGTTCGTTTTTGCCTTTCCAGTATCCTGCTTTCCTCAATTCACTTTCTTCGTTAGGATAATATTTTTTTCGAAAAGTCTTTAGCGTGGGTTTTAATGATGCGAGATCTGCCCGGTTTTTTAATTGAAGGAAAGTGAGATAGGAAGATCTGTTCCAGTTATTCACACTTCTGGCCCCCGATTTGGTAGATTTAAGAAAATTAAAATTACCTACCATGTCAAATACTATAGACGAATTCGGTAATGGATTTTTTGCAACGGCTGTGATTGTAAACGGTTGAAAATCTTCTTCCACCTTTATTTCAAGAACTTTCCCTACCGGGTCATCTTTACCAAATAGTTTTTTAGCCGTCGTCTCTGTCAATACCAGACTATTCATTTCTTTCAGTGGATTGGAATGATTTCCCTGCACAATAGGGAAAGTAAACACACTGAAGAACTGCGGATCAGCAAACGATACACTCATACGGGAAATCTTTCCTTCGGATTTTACAAAATTTTCACCCCAGCCTTCACGAAACCTTACATAATCCTCTACCGCGGGAATCTCTTCCTTCAGGGCTGGCCCTAATGGCATGGGCATGTAAACATCCCCGCTTGCCGGATCCCCTGCCATCGCTTCCGACCATCTGTATACGCGGTAAATGTTTTTCGCATTGTCATTGAATCTGTCGAAGCTGAATTCGTTCAGCGCGTATAACAGAAATAAAATAAAACACGCCAATCCGATGGACAAACCAAAAATATTTATCGCAGACAGACCTTTTTGTTTCCTGAGATTCCGGAGGGCGAGGAGGAGATAGTTTTTGAACATTGTTTAGAATTTTTTGTTTTCCGGCAAATTGGTATCGGGTATCAGGTATCAGGTATCCCGGTTTAATTAATTTTCCGATTCTTAATTATTCAATTCTTATTATTCGATTCTTATTATTA
>DATLDA010000248.1:0-7704 GCA_035526135.1 Flavitalea sp. | reverse complement strand
AATGAACTCATTTGATGATTTTTCAATCACTGCGTATCTGCCGTGGTCTGGATGAGTTTCATACATTGTAATGTGCGTGGTCAATATATGTTCCGTTTCCTCCTTCGTGAGTGTTGCGCGTATAAATTGCATCACAGCCGGATCACTGTACAAACTATAAAGCGCCGACAGGTCTGTAGTGGTCCATTGACGAATAATAAGCCGAGATGTCTCGAAAAGGATCAAGCAGTTTGTTTATGAATTTCAGAAGTGAAATGAAATTCTATATCAGGGTTGTTATTGCGTTCCGTATTCAGGAACCATTCACTTTGCGCTAGGTAGACAAGGTGCCCGTCTTTGTCTGTCGCAATATTCGATGATTTGAACCTGATAAATTCGTCCAGCTTGCGCGGGTCGGCGCAGGTGATCCAACATGCTTTGAAATACGGAACGGAATTGAATTGAACGGATGCGCCGTATTCATGCAGCAACCGATATTGAATTACTTCGAACTGCAATTCACCGACACACCCGATGATTTTTTTATTTCCTCCATGCTGGGTAAACAACTGCGCAACTCCTTCATCGGTCAATTGAAGCAACCCTTTTTCAAGTTGTTTGGTTTTCATTGGATCCTTATTCACAACTTCTTTGAAAATTTCCGGAGAAAACGAGGGAATACCCGTAAAATAAAAACTTTCTCCTTCTGTGAGCGTATCACCGATCTTAAAATTTCCTGTATCAAACAAGCCAACCACATCACCGGGGAAAGCTTCTTCAATCACATCTTTATCTCTGGCGAGAAACGTATATGGGTTGCTGAAGCGAATGTCTTTATCCAGTCTGACGTGGTGAAAATATTTATTGCGTTCAAACCTTCCTGAACAGACTCTCAGAAACGCAATTCTATCGCGGTGCTTGGGATCAAGGTTTGCATGGATCTTAAAGATAAAGCCACTAAACTTGTCCTCATTTACAAAAATGGTACGGGTTGAAGATTCTCTGTCGCGTGGTATTGGCGCTATCCGGATGAACGTATTCAGCATTTCACGCACACCGAAGTTGTTGATGGCACTTCCGAAAAAAACGGGTGCGACCTTTCCTGCCAGATATTCTTCCACGTTCAATTCCCCGTATACACCTTCCAGCAGTTCGGCATCTTCACGTAATGCTTTTGCATCATTATCTCCAAGTTTTTCATCCAGAAGAGGATCGGAAAGATTTGCAATCCGGATGCTGGATTCATCGGTGGCTTTAGTATGTGCTGTAAATAACAACAGATCTTTTTCATGCAGGTTGTATACGCCCTTAAAATCTTTTCCACTGTTGATCGGCCATGTCATCGGATGAAGCGAAAGCTTCAGTTCCTTTTCAATTTCTTCCAGCAGATCGAAGCGATTCTTACCATCGCGGTCCAATTTATTAATAAAGACAATGACCGGTGTATCACGCATTCTGCATACTTCCATTAACCTTCTGGTCTGAGGTTCTACTCCATTGACGCTGTCAATTACAAGTATCACACTGTCTACTGCAGTCAGCGTACGATATGTATCTTCTGCAAAGTCTTTGTGACCCGGAGTATCAAGAAGGTTGATAAGGGTACCATTATATTCGAAGCTCATTACGCTGGTAGCAACCGAAATTCCCCGTTGTCTTTCAATTTCCATGAAGTCACTTGTTGCATGTTTCTTGATCTTATTGCTTTTAACGGCTCCTGCAGTTTGAATGGCACCCCCAAACAACAATAATTTTTCAGTAAGTGTGGTTTTGCCTGCATCCGGGTGTGAAATGATAGCGAATGTGCGACGTTTACTGATCTCGTTATTATACTTCATAATTGAAGCCGCAAAGGTACGTACCAATTGTAGATTTTAAATTTCAGATTTCATATTTTTCACGCAAAGGATCAAGGCCAGATGGTAAGGCGCTAATGTGAAATCTACAACTGTATTTTGAGGCTTTTGAACACGGCGTTGAAAGAACCTTCATCTTCGGCAAGAATATATAACCGGTCATTTGGTTCGATGAATGTAGATCCGTTTGGAGTAAGATATTTTTCACCTCGTTTGATGGTCATGATATGCGCTGTTTTTGGAAAACGAAGGTCTACGATTTGACGACCAACAGGAAAACCACGGTGTGGCATATCCACTTCTTTTAATTTTGATTTGAGGCTTTCATTCATTTCAATATCGAATCCAAACCGCCTTTTTGCCGCTGTGGGCACGATCACATGCAGCCATTTTGCAACCAGTGGCAAGGTTGTTCCCTGTAATAAGACGGATGAAACGGAAATGAAAAAAACAAGGTTGAATATTAAAGGAGATTTATCAACACCTGCGATCAAAGGATAAGTCGCAAATACGATCGGAACAGAGCCACGCAATCCGACCCACGAAATAAAAACTTTGTTGCGCACATTCATCTTGAAAAAAGAAAGGCTTAAAAAAACACCAATAGGTCGTGCAATGAAGATCAGGAATGCCGACAACAAAAGTCCCATCACGATCACAGGTAAAATTTTACTGGGAAAAACAAGCAGACCAAGTGTAAGGAACAATATGATCTGCATTAGCCATGCTTGTCCATCATAAAACCTGATCAGACTTTTTTTATGGATGAAGTCCTTGTTTCCAAGAATTACCCCGCATAGATAAATTGCTAAAAATCCGTTACCTCCAATGAAATGTGTTGCTGAAAAAGTAAACATCGCAAGTCCCAGTAACAAAACCGGGTACAAGCCATCTGCTTTCAATTTGATATGGTTGATAATCCAGTGACTGATATTTCCCATGAAAACACCCATGGCAGTTCCTATCAGGAATTCTTTGAAAAAGGAAATCAGTAATGTCCACCCGCTCACATCATTATTTACCAGCAAAGACGTTAACGAAATGGTCAGGAAATAAGCCATCGGATCATTGCTGCCACTTTCCAGTTCGAGCGTTGGACGCAAATTTCCCTTCAATCCGATACTCCTGGTTCGCAAAATAGAAAATACTGCTGCTGCATCTGTAGAAGAAACAATGGCTCCCAGTAACAATCCTTCCAATAATGAAAAATCAGCAACAGTATGAGCAAAAACACCTACCGCCGTTGCTGTTACAAACACACCGATGGTTGACAAGGCAATTCCACGCCATAAAATTGGACGTGTACTTTGCCAGTTCGTATCAAGACCTCCTGAGAAAAGAATAAAGTTCAATGCCACCACGCCGATGAATTGTGCAATACGAGGATTATCGAAATGGATTCCACCGATTCCTTCCGAGCCCGCAAGTATGCCGATGATCAAAAAGATGATAAGTGTGGGAACGCCAAACCTGTCGGAAGTTTTGCCGGCGATAATGCTCACGAGAAGCAGGATTGATCCAATCAGCAGCATATGATCGAGATTGAATTCCATGCTTGTAAATGTAAGTTTATGTCATTTATAAATCAGATTTCAAATTGAAGATTAGCGATCGCATATTTTCTCTTTTTCCTCTTTGTAACCTTTGCTCCTTTGCGTGAATGCAACGCTGAACTTTATCTTTTTAAACAAAATTGTTCCTTATTTTCAATTTATTTTATGAATAGGATCTATAAAAATATTTTGCTTGGATTATTGCGACAACAGCAAAAATGGACAGATCCTTCATTATCGAGTCAATACAGGATTGCAAAAGCACTTCATCGTTACCGGGTTAGTATCTGGCAGAATATAAAAAGCGCTTTACTGATCATCATCGGCATTTTATCGGCAGGTTTTGGATTGAATAGTTTTTTGCTACCTAACCGCTTTATTGATGGTGGTGCTACAGGTATAGCATTATTGATTGTTGAAGTCACCAAATCTCCTCTTTCCTACATCATCATCCTTGTCAACATTCCCTTCGTCTATCTGGGTTGGAGACAACTCGGTGGCGGATTTGCTTTGAAGATGGTGCTCGCGATACTCGGGCTTGCGTTGTGTATTGCTTTTATCAATTACCCGATAGTGACAAACGATAAATTACTGGTAGCCGTTTTTGGTGGATTTTTTCTGGGTATGGGAATCGGATTCGCAATACGCGGTGGTGCCGTACTGGATGGTTCCGAAGTACTCGCCATCTTCGTAAGCAAAAAAACAGGTTCAACAATTGGTGACATCATCATGCTGATTAATGTGTTGATTTTTTCCAGTGCGGTGTATTTGCTTTCCGTAGAAACGGCCTTGTATTCGATGCTTACTTATATCGCGGCGGCAAAGACTGTTGATTTTATAATAGAGGGAATTGAAGAATATACCGGTGTGACGATCATCAGTACAAAAAGCGTTGAGATCAGCAAAATGATCACAGAAAAACTCGGTCGTGGAATCACCTTGTATCGCGGAGCCGGCGGCTATGGGAAACAGGGATATGTAACGCAGGATATTGACATAATTTTTTCAGTTGTGACCAGACTCGAAATCTCAAAACTCAGGAGCGAAATTGAATTGTTAGATCCCAATGCTTTTGTTGTAATGAATACCATTAAAGACACAAAAGGTGGCATGATCAAGAAGCGTCCGTTGAAACATTAATTACAGGTTACCTTCCAGCTTCTTTCAAAAATTTCATCGGGATTTAAGAAAATTATACCTTCTTTTTCGTTCAGTTTCCCGCTACTGTTTTCACTGTCAGCAATACCACACCACGGTTCCAGGCAAATAAAAGGGGCATTCTTCGCCGCCCAAATTCCATAATAAGGAAAGCCTTTAAAGTCCATTGTAATACGCCTGTCAGTTTTATCAGAACAGATGCTGATCTTTTCGCTTTTCATATGTTTCAATACGATCGCATCCTGGTGGAAAAGTGATGGAGTAAGCGGCAGAAAAGGTTGTTTCTTTAAAAATTCTTTTGGTTGAACACTAATAAGCCCGTCGGCTGTAATCGGCCACCGGTCCACCGTTTCAGCTGTGTCAAATTCCAGGTAATAATCTTCATACACTGTACCCGGTATCAGGGGTAAGCGGAATGCAGGATGTGCACCAATGGAGAAGTACATGATATCAGACGACAAATTCTTAACAGTATAGCCTACCCGAAGGCTTTCCTGATGAAGGGAGTAATAGACTCGTAGTTCAAATTCGAAAGGATAGTTGATGATTGTCTGGTTCGAACTGCGAAGCAAATAAACAGCTTCTGTTTCTTTTATTGACTCCACTTGAAAATCCAAATCCCGTGCAAATCCATGCCGGGGAAGTGTATAATTCCGACCATTGAAATTGTATGCATTGTTGCGCAGGGTGCCAACAATGGGAAATAACAGCGGAGAATGTTTAGCCCAAAAAACGGGATCGGCCTGCCACATATATTCCAATTGGTGTCGGTTATGAAAAATACTCGTCAGCTCGGCACCCGTTTTCCGGATCGATACATTGAGGAATTCATTGCTGATCATTTCCATGGTAACCTTTTAAAAAGCATAATCCGCAATAATAAAGAATCTTTCACCCCTATTCAGCCCCATTCACCCAGCCCCGTCAGCCATTCGAATAATTGCACCGGAGTAAATTCGCCGATCCCGTACATTTGAGTATGCTTAGGTTCCTCGACATCATCTGGAGCAGCTTCAAAATTGCACTACAGGAGTTTCGCTCCAATAAACTGCGCACCTTCCTTTCACTTTTCGGTATTACGATTGGAATATTCTGCATCATCAGTGTGTTATCAACCGTTGGTAGTCTTGAACATGCCATCCAGAAAGATATCAAAGCGCTGGGTAGTAATACAGTCTATATAGATAAATGGGAATATGGAGGAGGAGGAGAATATCCGTGGTGGAAATACATGAAGCGTCCCGAACCGAAATATGAGGAGATGAAAGTGCTGAAGCTTAAAGTTCCTGCTGCCTCTAATGTTGCCTTTGCTTTGCAGGGACAGGGCAATATAGAATTTGGGGATGATATGGTTACTGGTGTTAACCAGTATGGTGTCACGGAGGAATTTGTAAATATCCAACCCGTGGAAGTTATGATAGGACGATCCTTTCAGCAAAGTGATTATGACCGGGGCGCCAACTTTATCGTGATGGGATATATTGTTTCTGAAAAACTTTTTGGTAAAGCGGAAAAAGGACTCAATCAGGAAGTGAC
Source organism: Flavitalea sp. (assembly GCA_035526135.1). GTDB lineage: Bacteria > Bacteroidota > Bacteroidia > Chitinophagales > Chitinophagaceae > Flavitalea. Next base: position 1,622 of record DATLDA010000248.1, on the reverse strand, counting down.
AATAAAAGGAAAAAAAGCTATCATCATCGGTGTAATAAAAAAACAGGGTAAAAGTATTATCGGCGGATGGGAATTCGATAACAGTGTTTTGCTGGTACGCGGATTTATGAAACAACTGATTGTTGAACGCTACGCTAATCCCATTATCATGGTACAGGGGAGAGAAGATGTACCGATGGCGGCGCTCAAAGATGAATTGGCTGGTGCCATGCGCTCACTGCGAAAATTAAAACCCACACAGGACGATGATTTCTCTCTTAACGATATTGACAGTTTCAGCAATGCCATGCATGATATATTCAGTGGTGTCAACAAAGGTGGATGGGCAATCGCAGGCCTTTCATTGATAGTAGGAATGTTTGGGGTAGCCAATATCATGTTCGTAACCGTCAGGGAACGTACAAGTCAGATCGGACTGAAAAAAGCAATTGGTGCCAAGAAATCAACCATCCTTACCGAATTTCTACTCGAAGCTGCGTTCCTATGCATACTAGGAGGAATGATGGGTCTGTTGCTTGTATTTATTTTGACAAAAGTAATTGCCATTGCGACCGGATTTCCACTGTTTATTTCGGTTAATATTATGATGATGGCTATCGGCATTTGTATCCTCGTCGGGGTGCTCGCCGGCATTATTCCGGCATCGATTGCGGCGCGTATGGACCCTGTAGTGGCCATCCGTTCTAAGTGAAAATTGAAAAGTTTTAAATAACAAAAAGCCACTCGTTTTAGGAGTGGCTTTTTTAATTCGGTTGTACGGGTAATCAGACAGTTTTTACAGCAACCGGATAAAGGGGTTGGTTTTCATTTGGACTTTTGGACAATTGGTTTTTCGGATCTGGAACTTTTGGTTTTCAACGGACAATTGGACTTACTGGTTTTTCTTTCGGATCGGATAACGGTTTTTTTGGATCTGGACTTAAAAACGAGGGGTTTGCCATCCGCGTTTCGTGATTCAAAGGTCTAAAATTTTCACCCCGATAGAAGTTTATTCGACAACAGGCGAGCTTTTGCCGATTAAAGTGCAAAAAAGGTTGATGACTTACGAAACGGCGACCAACCAGGTGATAATGAGGTAAGAAAAATCGAATTGAATCGCCGACAACTACGGTAGTCTTAAGACTACGGTAGGTTTTGAAAGAAAAACACGGCAATTGATGAGAAAAATACAATCAAGTGGCGATCGGCAAAGAGAAAATTGAATTGAATCCGCTGACAACTACGGTAGTCTTAAGACTACGGTAAGTTTTGAAAGAAAAACACGGCACCTGATGGGAAAAAAACAATCAAGTGGCGATCGCAAAGAGAAAATAGAATTGAATATGCTGACAATTAGGGTAGTCTTAAGACTACGGTAAATTTTGAAAGAAAAACACAGCAATTGATGAGAAAAAAACAATCCAGGGGCGGTCGGCTAAGAGAAAATAGAATTGAATCCGCTGACAACTACGGTAGTCTTAAGACTACCGTAGGTTTTGAAAGAAAAACACTTTTTTAAAAAGTTTTTTTCTTTCAGAATCTACCGTAGTCTTAAGACTACCGTAGTTGTCGGCGATTTTAAATGAATTTCAGTTTTGCCAGTAGGGGAATATTGTTTTTATACACTGTTGCCAGCGTGTATT
>DATLDA010000233.1:0-11274 GCA_035526135.1 Flavitalea sp. | reverse complement strand
ACAGGCTGCAACAATTATTGCTTCGTTCATTTATCACGCAGCACAGCGCGACGAAAAGATTCCAAGAAAGCCGGCACCGGTAACAGCGCCTGTCCGTTCAACAACCGGTAATTAAGTTTTGTTTCACGCAAAGCAGAGAATGGCAATCAGCAGTCAGCAATCGCGGAATGATAAATGGCTGGGATTTTAAATGTTGAAAAATAGTTTTGATGGGACTGCTGACCGCTGATTGCTGACAGCTCTTTATTGCTGAAACCGAAACCTCACCACTGCATTCTTTTGTTCATTTGAAGAAATCCGCATCTCATACCTTTTTTTGCCGGCAGTGATAATCATAAGAGAAGTATTTGGTGGGATCCGACCGAGGTTTTCCGCATACATCATGATTTCATAATCTGTATTCGGGAATGCGGTAAAGTGAAGGACGAGTGCTTTATCGGTAAGTCGCTTTTTATGCAGGAGTAATGTATTATTAAGGAACACTGAAACAGTATCATCATCAATCTCTGCATTATCGTATAATTCAATTTTTATCTGATTCGTATCGATAATAATATTTTGCACCACTTCTTTTTCACGCGCCATGATCTTCATATTTCGCTGAAGGCTGGATAAAGTATCATTCTGAATTACTTCAACCGGGAAAACAGATTGTGTTTGTTTTGTCAGGTGTATTTTCCCTGGAGGGCAGACATTCGAATTTCCCATTTCATGACCTTTCCACTCGCCGTTCAGAGCTTCCTCTGTAGTGGATTTTGTCCAGGTAAGATCATAAGTTTTTATACAGGGAATACAGGAATTGGGAATGTTATAAGTCAGCACAGCACTTTCAATGATCACCATTCTTTTTGTCTGAGGATTATAGCGGCCTGAAAAAATTATTTTTGTATAGCGTTCCTTATCGTAAAAATTGAACGCCCTCCCGAGGATATTATTTCCGGAATAAGTAATCTGTAGTTCAAGTGAATATTCAGGGAAACAACCGCCGGGTGATTGTGTACGAGTGCCACGCCAGATCCCGGTAAGGTTTTGGGCAGTAAGCGTAGCAGTAGCCATTGTAAATAAAACCAGGAAGCAAAAACGCATGGATTCTTTTTTGGAAATTAGCAACTTATCGTACAAAAATTAGGAAATTTATGTGAACGGTACGGCTATTTTCCTTTTTCATATTTGAAGATCACCACGGCATTTTTCTGTTCAGTGGAAGTGATCCTTACTTCATATTCTTTACTGCCTGCTTTTACAACCATCAGGGAAGTATTTGGTGGAATTTCACCGAGGTTTTCTGCTACCATTACAAGCTCATGATAGCTGTTGGAATCATCCAGGTTGAATTTTACCTGGATCGGTTTGTCCGTCAGGCGCTGGTTATTCACCACGAGTTTTTTATCAAGGTAAACCGAAACGGTATCATTGTCAATCGTTCCGTTGTCATAGAGGTTGATCGTAATTTCTTTTTCTTCCGTTGTGATCGTTTTAACGAGCTCGTTTTCTCTTGTCCTTAAAACTTTCGGTGTTATCAACACAGGAGCCTGCACCTTCACTGTTTTATTCAATGAATCAACTTTCGCAGTTGCAATCTTCGGATCGGTAGCGGATGAATTATTTTTTTTCTGTGTAGTTACGATGTCGGTGTTTTTCTTAGGCGGTGTAACCGTTTTTTTTGCTGTGACGGGCGGTTTCTTTGCAAGCACGGTTTTGCTGGTGTCCGCTCCCGGTTTTTTTATTGTACCTCCAGTCGGAGCATTTGTTTTGGCCGTTGTGCCGTCTACGGGTGTTTTTGTCCTGCTGCTTTTTTCTTTTTCTCTTTTTACGAGAAATGGTTCCTTATAAAAATCAGACGTTTCTACTTTCCGTAAAAAGATGGTGCCTTTTCCGCAGTTCGTAGAGTCACGAATATTCATACTTGTATACGTCCCTTCCAGAAACTCTTCATTTCCGGACTTTGTATATTGAAGAAAGCAAGTCATGATGCATGCATCCCCACCACCAGCCATACGCACTTCAACTATCTTTAGTTCTTCCAGTAAGACTTTTTTCGTTTTTGTATTAATCGCCCCGGTTGCCGACGCTTTGCCATAAAAAACTGTCGTTTTATAGGAATAGGTTACCCCCTCAAAAGCTTTCAGGTGTTGATTCAGCTGCACTTCGAATTTATACCGGTCTTCTTCACCGAGCAATTCGATAAGGCGGGAGTTGCTGGATCGGAAATGACCACGCCAGATCCCGGTAAGATCCTGTGCATGCAAGGTGGAAACAGATAATAAAATAGAAAAGAATAAAATTCTGCGCATGGATTTCAAGTTCACAAAGCCAAATTAGCTAATTATAATTTTCTTACGACATATATCGTAATCACCTGTCTGCAAATCATTCGTTAAATTTGCGCTCCTTAAAGAGAAGTATTTACAACAATATGATCAACATCACATTACCTGATGGTGCAATACGTGAATATCCGGAAGGCACTTCGGCGCTTGAAATTGCAAAATCAATCAGTGAAGGATTGGCAAGGAAAGTATTGGCCGCGAATATCAATGGGCAGGTATGGGATGCTACCCGGCCGATTCATGAGGATGCAGCTTTGAAATTGCTTACGTGGGACGATACAGAAGGGAAGTCAACATTCTGGCATTCATCAGCGCACCTTATGGCAGAAGCCGTGGAATCCATGTTCCCAAATGTAAAATTCTGGGTCGGACCCGCAATCGATAAAGGCTTTTATTATGATATGGACCTGGGTGGAAAGCAATTGAACGAAGAGGACCTGCGCAAACTCGAAACAAAAATGAATGAGCTTGCGAAAAAACAGAATGGTTATCAGCGTAAAGCGGTTTCAAAGAATGATGCGATTAAATATTTCGCTGAAAAAGGAGATGAATACAAATTGGATCTTCTGCAAAATCTGAAAGATGGTGAGATAACTTTTTATACACAAGGTGCGTTCACCGATTTGTGCAGGGGCCCTCATATTCCCAATACCGGTTTTATCAAAGCCATTCGGTTAACCGGTATCGCCGGAGCTTACTGGAAAGGAGATGAGAAAAACAAAATGCTTACACGCGTATATGGCGTGACATTCCCGTCACAGAAAGACCTTGACGCTTATCTTCTGATGCTTGAAGAAGCAAAAAAGCGGGATCACAGGAAACTGGGTAAAGAACTTGGGATTTTTTCTTTTGATGATGAAGTGGGGCCGGGTCTGCCTCTATGGCTTCCAAATGGTACTATTATCATTGAAGAATTGGAAAAACTTGCAAAAGAAACCGAGCAGCGTGCAGGATATAAAAGAGTGGTCACCCCCCATATTGCGAAGGAAAGCTTATACATCACCAGTGGCCATTTGCCGTATTATGAAGAAAGTATGTACCCTCCTATGGAACTGGAAGGGGTGAAATATTATCTGAAGGCAATGAATTGCCCGCATCATCACAAGATATTTGCGGCCGAACCAAAAAGCTACAAGGATCTTCCCCTGCGGCTGGCAGAATATGGAACCTGTTACAGATATGAACAAAGTGGTGAATTGTTCGGACTGATGCGCGTGAGGTGTCTTCATATGAATGATGCCCACATATATTGTACTAAAGAACAGTTTTACGAAGAATTCAAGGCTGTTAATGAGATGTACCTGAAATATTTCAAAATTTTCGGCATTGATAAATATGTGATGCGGCTATCCCTTCACGATCCTTCAAAACTCGGAAAAAAATATATTGATGAATCCGAACTCTGGAAAGAAACAGAAACGCTGGTAAGGGATGTATTGGTGAAAACCAAAACTCCTTTTGTTGAAGTACCGGATGAAGCAGCTTTTTACGGACCGAAGATCGATGTGCAGATTTGGAGCACAATCGGCCGGGAATTCACCCTCGCTACCAACCAGGTGGATTTCGCCCAGGGCCGGCGTTTCAAACTGGAGTTTACCAATAACGAAAATAATCCCGAAACTCCATTGATCATTCACCGCGCTCCCCTGGGAACACACGAGCGGTTTATCGGCTTTCTTCTTGAACATTATGCAGGAAAATTTCCTGTCTGGCTTGCACCATTGCAGGTAAAGATTTTACCCATCAGTGACAAGTTCATGGGGTACGCACAAACTATTTTGGAATCACTGAAAAATGCGGATATTCGCGCAGAAGTAGACGACAGGAGCGAAAAAATCGGCAAGAAGATCCGCGATACGGAGATCGCAAGAGTACCATTCATGCTGGTGATTGGTGAGAAGGAAATGAATGAAGAAAAAATTGCAGTACGCAGACAAGGCAAAGGAGATCTGGGATCACAAACACTCCCGGATTTTATCAATAACCTGCGAAATGAAATAAAAAACAGGATCGCTGAATAATTCCCTTCCCCAAAGGGTGATTAAACATTAAAATACAGGAAGGCTTCCGAAGGGGGACAGGGAGCAATCGTATTATGGCATTTCCACCGCGACAACCTAGAGGTAATTTTAATCCGCGTTTCAGAAAAGAACAACAACAGGAACACCGAACAAATCATATGATCAGGGTACCACAGGTCAGGCTTGTGGGTGAAAACATAACCGTTGGGGTGTATCCCATTCAGGAAGCGCTTAAAATGGCGCAGGATCAACAACTAGACCTTGTAGAAATCTCACCGCAGGCAGATCCTCCGGTTTGCAAGATCATCGACTACAATAAATTTCTTTACGAGAAGAAGAAGAAGGAAAAAGAGATGAAGGCGAACAGTAAGTCCGCTGAAGTAAAAGAGATCCGATTTACACCGGGAACCGACGATCATGATTTTGATTTCAAATCTAAACATGCCGAAAGTTTTCTTAAGGAAGGAAATAAAGTGAAAGCCTACGTGCAGTTCAAAGGTCGGGCAATCATGTTCAAGGAAAGAGGCGAATTACTTTTATTGAAATTTGCGGAACGGCTTGCTGAAGTTGGACAACCTGAAGCTTTACCGAAAATGGAAGGCAAACGGATGTTAATGATTTTCGCTCCCAAAGCACAAAAGAAAAAAACGAAAGCGAGTAAGCAGGAAAGTTAAGATATCAATTGGAAATAATATATTCACAACCCCTGCGAACAGGGGTTTTTTTTATTTTTGAACTTTTTCTTTTTCGATGGACGTTGAATGGCTTCGAAAATATTGCCTGTCATTTCCTGCTACTTCAGAGGAGATCAAGTGGGGTAACGACCTCTGTTTCCTCGTTGTTGACAAGATGTTTTGCGTTTCCAGTCTGGAAGCCCCCTACAAAATAGCTTTCAAAGTGTCGGATGAAGAATACGAAACACTTTCTGTATCGGAAGGATTTCAACCGGCGCCTTATATGGCAAGAGCAAAATGGGTGCTAATCTCCAGCAGCAACACACTTTCAAAAAAACAATGGGAGCAGTACATTCGCCAGTCTTACGAGCTCGTAAAAGATAAGCTTACTAAGAAAGTCAGAAAAGAAAACGGCATTGAATAGTTACCGATATGAAGATCTTCAATATTATTTTCTGCGTCCTGTTTATTATTGCGGCCGCTTTGCAGTATAATGACCCAGATCCTTATTTGTGGATACCAATTTATCTATATGCAGCTGTTCTTTGCTGGCTGGCTTTTCGCAGACGGTTTTATCCGCGTCTATACATAACAGGTATAATTCTTTATGCCGGCTATGCAGTGTTCCTGCTATTGGAAAATAACGGGGTTTTAGACTGGTTCAATAATCATGCGGCAGAAAACATCGCTTCCACGATGAAAGCAACAAAGCCCTGGATAGAAAATACCCGTGAATTTTTCGGACTTCTTATTTTGATCGCAGTGCTGCTTGTTAATTTAATATACGCACGCAAGAGAAATTTTAGATTTTAGATTTGCGATTTCAGATTTCAATTGAAGCACGTTAAACGATTTATTAGGATTTCAATGCATTACATTTTTTAATTTAAAAATCTGAAATCGCAAATCTAAAATCTGAAATTTTTTATTTCGCCTTAAACTCTATCCACTGTAACGCAACCTGGTTTGATTCTTTCTGATCTTTTGGTTTGCTCACAACGTACAGGTTATGTTTTTTACCATCTGTTACGGGGGTAAAAGTAAAATTCAAAAATTTCGCACCGATCGCATCAGGATTTACCGGCTTATTTTCTTTTCCTTTCGGTAGTGGCGTCCCTGCGAGTGAAGCTTCACCGATCTTTTTCCCATCAGATGCATCGAGTCGCAATTCGAAAGTAAAACCAAATTCAGGGGCCTGCTGGTACATCACCTGAATGGTAGCGCCGCTTACAGAAGTAAGATCAATGCTGTCTATCGCAAACCAGCCTTCCGTCTTGGGTGCTACCATCAGGTTCATTCCGTTAACACTCATTCCTGCGTAGCCATTCATGGTTTTCACCCTCCTGAAATTCATTTTGCTATTGGCAAGTGCAATAGTAGAATTTCCGATGAGCGGCTTGCTGCCTTTTGTTCCTTTATCAGTGAACGTGGCCGCGATATACATTGCTGTATTGTCTTTCAAGGTTGCCGGCGGTCGGATGGTGCCCTTCGGTCCGAGTGAAGTTTGTTTTTTTGCTTCTCCCGAAAGTGTCATGATCCATTGAATGATTTGTCGCGTGTCCTCTTCCTTCAGTGTCGGGTGCGCTGCCATGGCCACTTCACCCCAGACTCCACTACCTCCCTTGATGATTTTATCCGACAGATAGCTCATTGCATTAGGATCCTTACTGTATTTCTGAGCGACCATTTCAAAAGACGGTCCGACCGATTTGTCTTTAATCTGATGACACGATTTGCAATCAAGGGAAAGCATCATATTACGTCCGATCATCGCCTCCGTCAATATCTGGTGACCCTGCGGGGCTGCAGCACGGTCACTTCCCTGCAGATAATCCACGCTTACGATCAGATCGTTCATGTCCTTTATCGAACTGGTATCATCCTTATCGTTAATACTTACTTCATACTGTACCGGCTTATTGGGAAAGAAAAAAGTCTGATTACCACTGACAGATATCATAATGTCGGGAGTTTCATTTCCCGCATACAATGATATCTTATTACTCGAGCTCGCGACACCTTCTTTATCCTTCACTTCAACCGAAATAAGATAATCACCATTTTTCGTATAGGTATGGTCGACAGTAGGCTCTGTTGTTTCTTTTGTGCTGCCGTCACCAAAATTCCAGTTGTATTTCAATGATCCCTTTTCCGGGTCACTCGCTGTTACATTTGCTGTAACATGGAAGGGCAATGATCCCGTTAAGCGCGATACCTGGAGGTCTTCAATTTTAGGTGCACGGTTTCCTCCGTTATAATCGATCCGCGAAAGACCTGCATCAGCATTCTTGGAGAACCAACCGCTTCCATATTCCAGAATATAAAGTCGTCCATCCGGCCCCATTTCTATATCAATCGGAGAGAACAATTTGGTGTGTGGTATAAAAGGTTCCATTTTATCAAAATCGCCATTGGATGAAAGCGTTACAGGTTTGATCCAACCCCGAATCCAGTCATAAGAAAAGAATTTGCCGTTGTAGTAGTCAGGGTATCTTGTTTCTTTCGGGTACATATCACTGTAATACACCGGCCCGGCCATAGCATTCCGGCCTCCGGTTCCTACCTGCGGGAAATCGGTGGATTCGCCATAGGGATACCATATGAACGCGGGTTGGGCAGGTGGAAGATTTTGCAAACCGGTATTGTTGCGAGAGTTATTCAACGGTTTCGCCGGATCAAAAGCATTTCCGCTTTGACCCGTTCCGTAATCATACTGATGATACGGATAGTTATTTCCTACAAATAACGGCCATCCGAAATAACCTGCTTTTCTCGCCTGGTTTACTTCATCGTAACCTCTCGGTCCCCGGGTGTCAATACTATCAGCATTTGCATCCGGACCTACTTCACCCCAATACAGAAAACCGTTTTTCTTATCCACGGAAATCCGGTAAGGATTCCGGTTACCCATCACATAGATTTCAGGTTTTGTACCCTGTTGATTCTTTGCAAATAAATTGTTATCCGGAATGTCATAAGTGGCGTCAGACTTTATGCGTATGCGTAAGATCTTCCCCCGCAAGTCATTTGGATTGCCCGCTGTACGCCTTGCATCGAACTGATTGTGCCCGGGCCTGTCATCAAGTGGCGCATATCCATGGCTGGCATAACGCTGGTTAGCTTCATCAAACGGAGTAGAATTGTCACCGGTCGAGAGGTATAACAAATTATCACCGCCGAAGGCAATGGATCCTCCGGTATGACAACAAATCTCCCGCTGCGAATAAAACTGGAGTACCACTTTTTCTGTTTTCAAATCCAGCGTATCGTTGACAAACGTGAATCGCGATAAACGATTAACGGAAGTATCAACCGGACTATAAAAAAGGTAGATGTAATGATTTTTTGCAAAGTCAGGATCGGCCTGTAATCCCATCAAACCTTCTTCTGCATTCACTCCTTTTGTATGTGTTTTCCAATACACATTCAGCAAACCTGCCTGTTTTACCATTGAATCATTCTTTTTATAAAGCATCAATTCTCCGCGTCGCTGAGCAACAAGGATATCGAGATTAGGCAATATGGTCATTTCAGTTGGTTCAGTGAATTGACCCTGGGTCAGCATTGTTTTTGAAAACCTGTTTTCGTCTGGAACGCGTTGAGATTTCACATCTCCATAATCCAGATTCTTATTATCGCCTATAGCGTATTGAATGCCGCCTAATAAATGTTTCAGATACAAATCATCGGCAAAAGATTCATCAGTATGACCGAGTTCAGTATAGAATGCGCGGCCTCCATCAAAGTCATGATACCAGGCCATCGGGTGGTTGTCACCATTTTTGCCGCCCTGATAACTTTTTTCATCAATGGACAAAAGTACTTTCACATCCTTGCTGAGTTTTTTGAAATTGTACCATTCATCTGTTCTTTTCCATTCTTTAGGCAGATGTTTTGTTGAAATATTGTTCTCGTCATTCACGCGTATGGTGGCCTGCTGAATCTGCGGATGTGATTCAAAATATCCACCGACCATTCGTCCATACCAACCCCAGTCATACTCAGCATCAGATGCCGCATGTATTCCTACAAATCCTCCGCCTGCCTGAATAAACCTTTCGAGATCCGCTTCCTGGTAATTGTCAAGAATATTCCCGGTAGTATGAAGAAAAATAACCGCTGCATAATTTTTAAGAGAATCCTCCTGGATATAATTAGCATCCTCGGTAGTATCAACAATGAAATTATTTTCACGGCCGAGTTTCATGATGGCAGCTTTACCGGCCGGAATGGAAGTATGCCGAAAGCCGGCGGTTTTTGCAAAAACAAGTACACGGGCAGGGCCGGAGCGTTTGTTACAGGACAATAAAAAAATGGCAAAGAAAGCAGTAGCAAGTAGTTGAATCGTTTGTTTCATATTTTATAATGATGGGGGCTAAAGTTAATAGATTTATGCAATTGCAAAACAACGGTTTATTCGACCTGCATTTCTTTTCAAAATCAGCAATGAAAAGTTGAATTTTAGACACCGGAATTGTATTTTTGGAGTTCATGCTTATCCCCCGAAAAACCCTTGTGCCGGCGCTGTTGTGTGCATTGTACTTTTTTTTCCAGCCCGTCCTTTTTGCTCAAAAAATTTCTATCCCTGTTCAGTTAAAAACAGGCCGGATACTTTTTGATGACGTCCCCTCTGCTGGTATTGATCCTTCATCATCTGTCTTTCGTCCATTTTCTTTTGATGGAAAGCTGTATCTGATGCTTACATTTCGTTCCATCCCCGTTCAATCCGTTAAAGACAAACTACACGATGAAGGGATCGAATTGCTGGAATATATTCCTGAAAATACTTTTATGGCATCGATCCGGAAAGCTATCCCGGCAAAAATTTTCAATCAGGCAGGCATTACCGGATTCCAATCATTAAAAAGCTTTTTCAAAATTGATCCTGTATTAACCGGCGAATGGAATTCAGATCCGAATAAAAAATTTCCGGTGAGAATAAGTTATCAAAAAGATATCACCCCAGAAATCATTGAAAAAACATTTCGTGCTGCAGGGTTTAATGCTACCGGAAATAATAGTGGTTTTGAACTGGTGATGAACCAGGAAGAAATGAATCAGATGGCCCTTGCTCCCTATATTACTTTTATCGAACCCGTTGCCGGAGATCCTGTTCCGTTGAATGACGGATCAAGAGTTTTGCTGGAAAGTGTCAGACTGACAAGTACAACACCCGGTATCGGACGTGGACTCAGTGGCCGGGATGTGGTGATCGGTCTGGGAGATGATGGAGGAATTGCTCATCACCCCGATTTCGGCGGCAGATTAATTCCTGAAGGAGAGTATTTCAATACAAATCATGCTACACACGTTGCAGGGATCATGGCAGGAGGTGGAATATTAAATCCTTTGTACAGAGGTCACGCTGCTAATGCAAAAATTATTGTAAACGGATTTAACGGAATTATCAGTTCAACTCCATTATACTATAGCAAGTATGGAATGGTGCTTACCAATAATTCATATGGACTGGGGCCTCTCAATTGCAACAACTATGGCAACTACTCCTATATTTCTCGTAGTACGGATGAACAATTGAAAAACCTGCCTGAAGTGATGCATGTATTCGCCGCCGGAAACGACGGATGGATTACATGTGCGCCCAATGCGCCGGGGTATAGAACCATCTACGCACATCATCAGGTTGCAAAAAACGTACTAACGGTTACGGGTACTGCAAGAGATCCGGATTTTCATTTTTATTCTGTAGGGCCAACCCGCGACGGAAGATTAAAACCAGAAATTACATCCATTGGCTTTGAGGTGTTGTCTACTATCCTGAATGCAAAATTGAACAGTAAATATGGATACAATTATGGTTCAAGTATGGCGGCACCGCAAGTGACGGGTATCCTTGCGTTACTTGTTGAGCGGTACAGGCAATTGCATGGGAATACATGCGTGGTCGTCGTGAGCAGGAACGCGCGCGGCTCGTTCACGCCGTCCCGGTCGGCATCGTGCCAGCGCAGGTACGCCTCCTGCACGGCGTCCTCGGCCTCGGCCATCGAGCCGAGCATGCGATAGGCGAGGCCGAGCAGACGCCGGCGGTGCGGCTCGAAGCTGACGGCCGGATCGATGCTCATGCCTGTGAAACGGTCGGCCCGATCCCAGCCAAGGGCGCCGGTGCGCCCGCCACGACCACGCGCGTGCACGCCTTGCCGTAGCCCATCGCGTATTTCACCGTCGGATACGTGCGCGACGCCACCATCGCGAACGCGAGGCTGAGCACGGCACGCGGACCCCAGCGCC
>DATLDA010000211.1:0-9325 GCA_035526135.1 Flavitalea sp. | reverse complement strand
ATAAGGCATTAATCTGATACTTACATTTCTTTTTATAAGTGGAAACGTCCGACTTTTCCACATCCACACCCCCAATTTCATACTCCTGCGAATTAGCCTTAATTTTGTATGACCTTCAGGAAACAGTCTGCTGATTAAGCTCCATTAGGTCATAGTTTTTTAAGTCAATTATTTGTTCAGCAACAGGCATGTATTGCTGCTGTCCCGTTTTTTGGGTCGCTGCTGCATGATTAAATAATTTTGAAAATCAGTTAACCAGCGTCTATGGCCAAATATATTTTTGTAACCGGAGGTGTTACTTCTTCACTTGGTAAGGGAATCATAGCAGCCTCACTTGCGAAACTGCTTCAGGCGCGGGGCCTGAGACCCACCATCCAGAAATTTGACCCGTATATCAACGTTGATCCGGGAACATTGAACCCATATGAACACGGAGAATGTTTTGTAACCGAAGATGGCGCAGAAACAGATCTTGATCTTGGCCACTATGAGCGGTTTCTGAATATTTATACTTCCCAGGCAAATAATGTCACTACAGGTCGAATATACCAGACCGTTATTAATAAGGAAAGGGAAGGAGCGTACCTCGGCAAAACTGTACAGGTTGTTCCTCACATCACGGATGAAATCAAAAGAAGAATGCAGCTGCTCGGACAACGTGATGAATTTGATGTGATCATAACCGAGATAGGTGGAACGGTGGGTGACATTGAAAGTTTACCTTTTATTGAAGCTCTCCGTCAATTACAATGGGAATTACCGGAAGAAGATACAGTTGTTGTCCATCTGACACTGATTCCCTATCTCAAGGCCGCCAAAGAACTAAAAACAAAACCAACACAACACAGCGTGAAAATGCTGAGTCAGGAAGGGGTACACCCGGATATACTGGTTTGCCGTACAGAAGAATCGCTTTCTCCGGAGATCAGGAGAAAGATTGCGCTCTTTTGCAATGTGAAACAGGAAGCTGTTATTGAGGCCGCAGATGCACCAACTATTTATGAAGTTCCGTTGGCGATGATGAGGGAAAAACTCGACCTGATCTGTCTTAAAAAACTGAATATCACAAATTATCACGAGCCGGAACTTTCAAAATGGAAAGAGTTCCTTGATAAATTGAAATACCCGAAAAGCAAAGTCACGATCGGTCTCATCGGAAAATATATTGAGCTGCAGGATGCATACAAATCTATTCTCGAAGCATTTGTACATGCAGGTGCAATGAACGAATGCAAAGTACAGGTGGTTAATGTGCACAGTGAATTCATCACCGATGAAAATGTTTCTGAAAAATTGGGAAACCTGGATGGTTTGCTCGTCGCTCCGGGTTTTGGACACAGGGGTGTTGAAGGAAAGATCATTGCCGTTCGCTACGCGCGGGAAAACAATCTTCCTTTTTTCGGAATATGCCTCGGGATGCAAATGGCAGTTATTGAATTTGCCAAGAACGTTTTGGGAATCGCCGAAGCCCATTCAACAGAAATGGATCCATCAACTCCTGAACCGGTAATCGATTTGATGGAAGAACAAAAAAAGATCACAGCAAAAGGCGGAACTATGCGATTGGGATCTTATCCCTGCGAAATCAAACCGGGATCACGCGCGCAAAAAATTTACGGAACAACACTCATTCATGAACGTCATCGTCACCGCTGGGAATTCAATAACCGCTATCTTCAACAATTTGAAGAAGCCGGTATGATGGCAAGCGGAATGAATCCGGAGAGCCACCTCGTCGAAATTATAGAAATTCCCGCGCATCCTTTTTTCGTTGGTGTTCAATACCATCCGGAATTAAAAAGCACGGTTGAAAACCCACAGCCCGTATTCGTTCATTTCATAAAAGCTGCAAAAGAATATTCCGAACAAAAGAATCAGGTGAAAAATCCTGTTTTGCAAAGCGAGATGATCTGAAATACAGCTATAAGTTGATTCATCAGATTTTGACGATCCTTCATTAACGGGGACCTACCTCCATCTGAACCCCTATCTTTGCACCTCTTAAAAATTTTGATAAATGGGCAGTATGGACCGCAATACGGTAATAGGTTTTTGTTTGCTGGCTGTATTATTATTTCTCTACTTATTTCTTTCCACTAAAAGTTCCCAGGACCTTCAAAAGGAAAAGGTCAGGACCCTTGATTCACTGGCACAAATAAAAAAATTGCAGGATCTTCAACGGGTATCCAATGATACTGCAGTTCTTACCGGCGTTGGCAATGGCATGCAGCAGCAAATCGTTTCCGAACAACTGTTAACTGTTGAAAATGATGTTTTGAAAATTGTGTTTACAAATAAAGGAGGTCAGCCCAAATCCGTCACTTTAAAAAAATATTTTGCCGGTGACAGCACCCCGGTCATTCTGAATGGAACTGACTATGATAAAATTTCATATTCTGTAAATACAGCTCCCAACCAGGCCGCTCAGGTCGCCGAACTTTATTTTAATCCCGGAACAGTTACCAGAAATCCGGATGGTAGTCAAACAGTCTCTTTCGCGTATCAGGGTGCCGCAGGAGAGTTGATCACACATACTTATGTTATAAAAAAACAGGACTATCTGGTTGATTGGAATGTACAGCTGAATGGGGCCGATAAGCTGCTCACGCAAGGGGCATTTAACCTGCTTTGGCAGGTTGAATCTGTCCAGCATGAAAGAGAAGTGAAATATGAAAAACAACAGACGAACATTTGTTTTCTTGAAAACAACGAATTCGATTATATACTTTCCAAGAATAGCAGGAAGTTTGAAAAATCCTTACAGTGGGTATCAGTTGCACAACAGTTCTTCAATACAACACTCATCTCCAAAAACAATTTTAGTTCGGGTGAGATCCGGTTTGATAAGGAAACGAATGATACTTCCCACATAATTTCAAAAACGAGTGCATCCCTGCAATCGAAATTGCCATTGGGGGCCGTTGCATCAATTCCATTTCAATTGTATTATGGACCTAATGATTACAAGATATTGAAGCGGCAGGCGCCTGATATGGACAAGATCGTAAACCTGGGTCGTGATTTTTACGCCTTTGTCCGGCCGATCAACAAATACATTGTGATGCCCGTGTTTGATTTTTTTAAAAGTTTTATATCCAGCTTCGGTCTCGTAATTGCTTTCCTTACTATTTTCATCAGGTTGTTGACATCGCCACTGGTTTATACAAGTTATCTGAGTGGGGCAAAGATGAAAGCACTTCGTCCGGAAATTGAAAAGATGAAACAACGAGTTGGCAATGATCAGCAGCAGATTGGCGTGGAACAAATGAAATTATTCCGGGAAGCAGGTGTGAATCCGCTGGGTGGTTGTATACCGGCACTATTACAAATTCCTATATTCTTTGCTCTGTATAGTTTCTTCAATTCCAATATCGCATTGCGGGGAGAAAGTTTTCTATGGGCGAAGGATCTCTCAACGTATGATGTGATCGTTAAATTTCCTGTTCATATATGGGGACTTGGTAATCACGTGAGTCTTTTTACACTCCTGGCTGTAATCACGAGTTTCCTGATTTCGCTTTATAATATGAATATGACACCGGATTCGGGAAATCCTGCGTTGAAGTATATGCCCTATATATTTCCTTTTATTTTGCTTTTCATCTTTAATGGCCTGCCTTCTGCCCTCACCTGGTATTATACCGTTTCAAACGTTATTACACTTGCGTTGCAGTTCGTGATCCAGAACTGGATCATTGATCACGACAAGATTTTGATAAGGATCGAAGAAAACCGGAAAAAACCGAAAGGAAAGCCGAAATGGCAGGAGCGATTCGAACAAATGCAGGAAGCTCAAAAAAAGGTGCAGGATTCTAAAACAAAACAACCCAGGAACAGATAAGTTTTTGTTAATACCTGGCGTTATAACTCTATCCCGGCTTTACCTTAAAGGGGAACATATATGGTGACAACTAATGTGATGTTGGAATTCGTCTATACCATAACTTACAGTTTGCCAATATAGAGTATGAAAAAAATCAAAGTATTTTTAGTGATGGCCGGAGCCTTTTCGGCGCTTCATCTTTCGGCCCAAAAGAAGGTCTCGGAATTGACTCTTGTTTATGATGCGGCCATTACCACCGGCAGCACAGAACCGAAAATGGCTGATGCTTTTGATGGCGCAACAACCACTGTTTACCTGAAAGGAAATCTTAGCCGTTCGGAAATGGCGAGCGCAATTTTTTCCTCCACGACCATTCATGATTCAAAAACCGGTTCAGCTGTGGTACTCCGTGAAGTGAGTGGGCAAAAACTTTTGATCCGGATGTCACCGGAAAACTGGCAGGAAAAGAACAGACGTTATCAGGGAATTACTTTTGTAAACACTGCTGAAAGAAAAACGATTGCCGGTTACCAGTGTATCAAAGCAGAAGCGAAATTACCGGATGGGGCGACCTTTACCGTTTTTTATACACCCGACCTTGTACCTGAAAATAAAGAGTATGACTATCAATTTAAGAATCTCAATGGTCTGCCGCTGGAGTATGAATTGACCCAGGGTAAACTGAAGATAAAATATACCGTTTCCAAGATCAACATGAATCCTGTACCGGCATCAAAGTTCGACATCCCCAAAAGTGGTTACAGGGAACTGACCTACGACGAAAGCAAAAAAAGCCTTTAAAATTATTTGTGAAGTCTGATTTTCAAATCCAGCACGTTGAAGTTATTCTTCAATCCGGGTTTGATGTTTGATTTATACCTGTAAGGAAGAATGTAGATTGTATTTCCTTTCTGGTAAGTTACGAGCGTGTTGTAAATAGATCCATTGCTATGCTGATAGGCAGTGCGGCTTCCCATATATTGTGGTCCTGCCTTCAAAGTAAAACCATTGATAGTTCGTATAGGAGTAAATCCTTTTGTAATGGTCGATGTGGAAGTTTTCTTTTTACCCCCTCCGCTACTTGCCCATGCAAGAGCAACTATACCTATCATGGCACAGCAGATAATTGTTTTACGAAGCATGTGGTTTAAGTTTAGCGTAGAGTTTATCCTCATTTGAACAAAAATATCACTTTTTTTTGGGAACTTTTTAACCGCCTATCCCTAAGTTTAGTAGTTCTTTAACAGTAAAGACGCAAAAATGTTTCCAATTCCATAAAAAAAAGAAAGTTTTTTTCCCTTTAGTATAATTACGAAGAATATCTACGAAAACATACGAGGTTTTAGCTACAATGGTTTCTATTTTCAAGCTGCTTTTCCAAAAAAGAACAAATTCTGCAAAGGAAGATATCCACGAACGGTGGGAACAAAAACTTGTGACATCTGTTATTAAACTCTATTTTACGGAAACCTTCTAATTATTAATGCGGGACCAATCATTCGGCGAAGACAAAGAAGAAATAAGGGAACTGGTAAAGCAGTTTCAAAACCTCAAGTCAGGCAAGAGCCACTCATATCTGGATGAGGATGCGTTTGAGAAAATCATCGATTACTATGATGATGTTGAAGACCTTCCTCAGGCCATCGAAGCGGTTGAACTTGGGATTGAACAATACCCCTATTCTGCCATGTTGCATATTAAGAAAGCAGATCTGCTGATTGCCACCCGAAAGTACCATGAAGCGCTACGAGTACTTGGACACGCCGAACTTCTCGATAGTAACGACATCAATTTATTTATTCTTAAAACGGACGCCTACCTCGCGCTTGACCAGCAGGAAAAGGCAGTGGCTCTGCTGGAAAACGCATTGTTGCAGTTTGAAGGTCAGGAGCGAATTGAATTATTGTTCGAGCTCGCCGATGTGTATGACGATTATGAAGAGTTTGATAAAATTTTTGATTGTCTGAAACTCATTCTTGAACAGGATCCGAAAAATGAGGAAGCACTCTATAAAATTTGTTTCTGGACCGATTTCACCGGCAGGAATGAAGAAAGCATTCGCCTTCACCAAAGCATCATCGATGAATTTCCCTACAGCGAACTCGCATGGTTCAACCTGGGTGCTGCCTTTCAGGGATTGAAATTGTATGAAAAAGGGATCGATGCTTACAAATATTCTGTAGCGATCGACGAAAAATTCGACTACGCATACAGGAATATGGGCGATGCATATATCCGTTTGCGCAAATACAAAGATGCCATCGAGGTGCTTGAAAGAGTTTTAGAATTATCCCGTCCCGAGGATGTTATCTACGAAGCGATCGGCCATTGTTACGATCGGTTGAAGAATTTTGCGCAGGCCCGTTTTTATTATCGGAAAGCATCGCACCTGAATCAGGAAGACAGCAAATTGTATTATAAGATCGCCTGTACTTACATCAATGAAGGGCAATGGACGATGGCGATCCGCCAATTGGAAACCGCTCTACAGATCCATAAGATGCAGCCGGAATACAACCTTGCGATGGGGGAATGCAAGATGCAATTGAATGAATTCCGTGAAGCCATACAGTTTTTCTCCAATGTCGTGAGGCAAAGACCAAAAAATATTTCAAGTTGGGAGGCGCTGATACGGTGTTTGTATACAGGCGGCTATTACGCAGAAGCCCTGGAGCAGATTGCTGCGGCCATGAAACACACCGAAAATAAACCGCTGTTCATTTATTACCTGAGTGCAGTACTGCTTGCATTGGGTAAAACAAAAGAAAGCCTGCTGCAACTTGAAAAAGCCTTGAGCGTCGCACCCCGCCTGTTGAAAAAGCTGATAGATTTGAATCCCGCGGTCCTTCAGCACCAGCAGGTTGTGGATATCATCGCTAAATATAAAAAGAACAGGTAATCACATCCTTCGAAAGAATGGTTCTTTTTAACGTGCGTTATAACATCGAAACTTTCCACCTATTTTTGCCGCGATTAAATCAAGGATGGAATGAATTTTAATCTCACGCAAATTCCCGAACGCAACCCAAAACCAAGAGATCATGGTATCACCATGATCATGGATAAAGGTCTCAGTATTACCGAGGTTGAAAACTTTCTCAGCGTTGCACATCCACATGTGGATATTGTAAAACTTGGTTTCGGAACTTCTTTTGTTACTCCGAATCTGAAAGAAAAGATCGCAGTTTATGTGTCCTATAATATTCCGATCTATTTCGGAGGCACTTTATTTGAAGCATTCCTTGTAAGAAATCAATTCCAGGATTATATCAATGTATGCCGCGAATTTGGTGTAAGCTTTATGGAAGTGAGTGATGGATCAATTGATATACCTCATGCTGAAAAATGCGGATATATAGAAAAACTCACCAAATTCGGTACGGTGCTCAGCGAGGTGGGAAGTAAAGATGCAGCCCACATCATTCCTCCTTACAAATGGATCGAACTGATGCGTGCAGAACTCAATGCCGGATCCACCTACGTGATCGCTGAAGCGCGTGAAGCCGGTACAGTCGGTATCTATCGCGGAAGCGGTGAAGTAAGAGAAGGTTTAGTACAGGAAATCCTGACACAGATCCCGGAAGAAAAAATTATTTGGGAAGCGCCCCAAAAATCGCAGCAATTATATTTCATCGAATTAATCGGCGCTAATGTAAACCTGGGAAACATTGCTCCTACAGAAATCCTCCCGCTTGAAACAATGCGCATAGGACTGCGTGGTGATACCTTCCATCTATTCCTGAACAAACAAACCATGAAATGAAAGTTTTCGGCTTGATAGGATATCCTTTGAGCCATTCTTTTTCCGCCAGGTATTTTTCAGACAAATTTTTACAAGAAGGTATCCGCAATTGCGAATACAGGAATTATCCCATTCCGGATATCAACCAGCTTCCTTCTCTCATCGAAAGTGAACCTTTTTTATCTGGTCTGAATATTACCATTCCGTACAAAGAACAGGTATTAAAATTTCTTACTTCCGTAAATCACATCGTTAAAGAAACTGGTGCGTGTAATTGTATCCGGATTGATGATAAAAGAACGCTTCATGGATATAATACAGACGTGCTTGGATTTGAACAAACATTGTTGCAAAAAATACAGCCACATCACACCGATGCTTTGATCCTGGGTTCCGGCGGTGCCTCTAAAGCGGTAGCTTATGTTTTGAAGAAACTGGGTGTACGTTTTACTTTTGTTTCAAGAATCCCAAAGCCTGGCTTCAGTATCTCATATGAAGAAGCTTACAACCGGATGCACAAATGTTTTCTTCTCATCAACACTACACCGGTAGGTATGTTCCCGGCAATTTCGGAGAAGCCGGCAATAAACTATAATGCAATCGGAAGCAATCATTATTTATACGATCTGATTTATAATCCCGATAAAACGGCTTTCCTCGCAGAAGGAGAGAAGCGTGGAGCGATCATTGAAAATGGCAGGAAGATGCTGACTATCCAGGCGGAAGAAGCATGGAAGATCTGGAATGCTGATTCCTACAAGTGACTCAAAATGTTCCTGACCGAATCGGGTATGGCGGAAACTTTCTTTTTATTATAATCAAAACAGACCATTCCGGTTTTAGCCTGTGCTGCGATAGTAGATTTTTCACCTGAAGTTTTTTCTATTTTATAAAAGATGTCAAATGATATGTTTGTAAATCCGGAGGCTGTTACCCATACCTGGATTGAATCTCCGTAAAATAATTCCTGCCTGAATTCGATAACGACATCACTCATGATCATTCCATATCCGTCAATGTCCATTTCACTGTATCCATGATGTCGAAGGAATTGAATTCTTGCTTCATGCAAGAGGGAAAGAAAGCTGTCGTTGCCAACATGGCCTCCATAATTTAGATCTGTAATGCGAAGAGGTATGACGATAGAGTAAGAAAAGTTGCCGGGCAGGTCAAGCTTAATCCGAGGCATTCGTAAAGAAATTTGAAAGGTTAATCCTGTGAGTGATCATTTATCTTCAATAAGATCTTTCAGTTCCATAATCCCGAGGAAATTATTGTTTGAAGGGAAAAACCCTGCCTGTTGAAGAAGTTTACTTTTCCATTCATTGATACGGAGCTTCCACTGCCGCCGTTCAGCATTTTCAAATAAGGGATTGTCATTATCCTGTGTGTTCATATAATGCAAAACTTCGAGAAATTTATCGGAGATCCTGGTCTGCTGCCCATTCGGACTGGTGACTTTTATATAATGATCGTCTGATCCGGCTTTCAATAATTGTTTATCGAGAACTACATTGCCTGTTGCGTCGCGGATAAGCGGTGCTGATATAGAAATGGGAGAGATGGCGGCGACAGTTGAAACAGTTCCCGCAGAAATTAACCTACGTCTTCTTGCAGAAGGTGTAACGTCGGCATTACGTTTGGACAATTCTCTATTGCGTACAATTGTATTATCATTTTTTTTAGGGCCGGAACTGCTTTCGTTACCCGTAGCTGATGCATCAGTCTTTTTTGGAGTAACAGCTTCACTCATGGCATTC
>DATLDA010000133.1:0-5260 GCA_035526135.1 Flavitalea sp. | reverse complement strand
ACCGGCAACAATCGCGCTTTGCTTTACAATGGATTCAATATTGGACACCGATTGATTACTGGTCCGCGTGATCATCAATGTCCCTTTCTCGAATTCTTCACCTTTTACAGTAAATGCCTGCTCCGCATAGCGCATTTTTATTCCCTGCTTCAGCATTTCAGACAGGAACCGTGCGCTATTCACACCATCCCATTTTACCAGGTAAGCATACGCATTCGGAAGAAGAACAGGATTCGTTTCAGTCGGTTCCTTTGTACCTGAAGCATTAATATAATTTATCGTACCATAAGTGGTCAGTCCATAAGCATAAGGAATGGCCCATGCTGTAATATCGTAGGTATTCGAATCCGAAAGTTTCGAATTCCTTTCAAACAAAACCTGAATTAAATTAGAATTAGGTTGGTTGGTATTGATGACAAGATCACCTGATGATGGTTTGACCGATTCGTTTTTACCTGTGAAATAATTCAGTCCGGTAATAGTTCCCTCGCCGGTTGAAAAACCATATTGAATCTGGTTCCTGTCAAGCAGCAAACGAAGTTTTTTTGCCTTTTCACCATTTCCTGCTTTTACAAGGTAGCCTTTGAATTCACCACCGGGTGCAGTCCTGGCCTTGTTGAAATAACGATGGAATTCCTGAACTACTTTGCCGGCATTCTGCGAAGTGATCTCGATCGTTGACATTCCTGTAGTATAATGATGATAGAGCCGATCCCATAGTGTAAGCGTATCGCCATCTTCATTGATAACGGCAGCACCACCGCGTGGACCGCCTCCCTGTTCGTACGTCATCCCGATCGCGCCTTTATATGTCGGGTAGGTATCACCGTAACTCGGGTAAAATAAATCAAACCTTTCTTTGGTAAAATAAAGCCAGCCATTCTGATCAAAATATTTTGCGTTGTTACGGCCGATCATTGTTTGAAATTGTCTTTGCCAGGGAGTAATCACTTCATGAAATGGTTCAGCAGCAGGAGCAAAATAATATGGCTCATTAATACCCTGTTCGTGATAATCGACATGAACATGTGGCAGCCATTGATTATATTTTACAATCCTTTGTTGTGATTCCACCTGCGTTTGCCATGCCCAGTCCCGATTCAGATCAAAATAATAATGATTGGCACGACCCCCTGGCCAGTACTCACTGTGTTCTCTGGAAAATGGTTGAGGATTTGGAGTTTTACCAACCATTGAATTAAACCAGTTCACATATCGGTCCCGACCATCCGGATTTACACAAGGGTCAATCAGGATTACCGTATTTTTTAACCAGTCTTTTGTACGGGCATTTGCAGGATTAACCAATTCATATAGGGTAAGCATTGCCGCTTCCGAACTGGATGTTTCATTTCCATGTACGTTATAACTTAACCAGACTATAGCAGGTGCATTTTCATTGGCCGCCATTTTATCCAAAGAAGTTCCTGCCAGCCGAAGGTTATTCTGGCGGATATTTTCAAGATTCGATACATTTTCTGTGGATGAAATGAAAGCTAAAAGTAAAGGTCGGCCTTCATTAGTTTCTCCATACTGTTCGAGTTTTACTTTATCAGAAGACTGACCAGCAACGTGCCTGAAATAATCCACGATCCGGTAATGGGGTGTATATCTGCTTCCGAGTTTGTAGCCAAGAAATTGTTCGGGAGAAGAAACCTGCGAACAGAGATCGCAATACATCACAAGCAGATTTATCAATAAAACCAGTTTTCTCATTGAAATAACATTTTGTGGAAACAGTTTACGAAAGGATTGAATAAAATCCGATGCAAAGAGGGTGAAACTGAGCTGTGAAAGTAAGGAAAGGTGAGAAAAGAAAAAAGCAGCTCATCAAAGAGCTGCTTAATATTATTGTAAAAAATATTTTAGTTTGTTTTCTTATTGCTTTTGTTCAATTCGAAAATATCTACGTTAACCCTGGCAAAGAGAAAACGGCCATTAAATCCAAACTGATACGCGTTAAATAAAAACCTTCCGCGGTTTGATGCATCCCTGGCCGCATTGTATCCGCCGGTGGTTTTATTGGCACCCGTTTGAACAGGTGCATTATAATATGCATTAGGATCGTTACGCGGATCGATAAAAATTCTGTCGGGATAAACATCAAAAAGATTATTAGCGCCAACAGAAATGCTAAGTCCTTTCAAAGCACGGAAAGTAACCACCATATCAGTAACCCATTTCGGACTAAAAGTTTGTGTGGTCCCAATTCCCACATCATTCCAATAGTTACCGTTCGGTTGTTTTGATTCCGGATCGATATTGTGGACATATTGTACTTCTCCGAAACGAACTGTGCGTAATAACAAATTGAATTTATTTACATCATAAGTAAGGGTGATGTTAATCTTGCTTTTTGGTTGAGCGACTTCAATCCTTGACCGTTGGAGTGGATCAAATAGTGAAGTGCGAAAATCATTTGCCGGATTTTTGGAAGGATCCGTTTCACTTGGATTGTTTTCCGGTTTGTCGATAGCGGAATTCGTACGGATTGGTCCCACCACTTTATTCTTATTAAAATTGCCAGCGATGGATAAAGTTACCGTACCGGTGCCGAGTTTAGAACGATTCGTAAGTACTACATCAATTCCTCTTGTACGGGTATTGACTGCATTCGTCCAGAACTGAAGTGCACTCACGGTAGGATCAACAGAATTTTTTCTCAGGATGGTATCTACAAGCGGATTACTGCGGTTAAACTGTGTGGACAACACAATCCTGTCCTTGATATCAATCTGGTAGGCATCGATGGTATAAGTTATGCCCGATGTAATATTTCCAACAAGACCCGCGGTGAAGCTGGTCGATTCTTCAGGTTTCAATTCCTGAATACCGAATGCATTTCTGACAATCGGATTGTAATTGTTTGCAGTCAATGCCTGAGAAGGAAGTCCTCCAACAAATTGCGTAGACGTATTTTGGAAGTAACGCTGGTGAAGGGAAGGTGCCCTGAATCCGGTAGTAAATGAAGCGCGTAGAGCAACAAATCTATTTACTTCGTATCGACCGGTAACTTTTGTACTCAGCTTGTCATAATTGAATTCAAATTCATCATATGTTTCATAACGTGCAGCTCCGCCCAGAATGTATTTATTACCTGTCAATTCCAGATCTCCGTATATAGCATATACATTTCGCTTTGCACTCACCGCATCTGCCGGTTGAAATCCCGGAAATACCTGTGCGCCGGAAACTGCGGTGCCGGGAGAAAAAGTAAAATAAGTATTGGTTCCCGGATAAGGTGGTATGGGATCCGGTTGGAATTGTCTTCCTCCGTTTGTATACGAATTCAATTCACCCTGTTCAATTCGAAAACGCTCAAAGCGATATTCGCCGCCAAACGCAACATTCAGCGCCTGGGTTGTAGCAACTTCATATTTTCTTGTCAGGTCAAGGTTGATCGTATTTTGAAGAAATGCAAGTTCGCCCGCGTCAAAAATCGTTTGCGGATTGTTGGAAGCAGGAAGGGATGAGTTACCTGTATTTTTAATGGTATAGTGCAGCGTGTTCTGACCACGTGTATTGCTCAGATCAATATCCCAGGCACCGAAATTTAGTTTCAGGCCAGCAAGCACGGAATAATCGTTAATGTCCGTGTGTATTTGCGGGAGAAATCCATCAAAGTATTTGCGTTGTCCGTTTGCTAATACAGGTTGCTGGCTCCACGAGTTAGGATTCCGGCTGAAACCACTTGCGACCCCTGTACGCGTGGAAAGACCCGTAGTAAGATAGAATTGTACGTTGTCAGTTACGGGTACGCCGGCATTGATCATTACTCCAACATTTTCACTGGCAGAATTGCCAGCTACAATATTTCGTCGGCTGTATCCTCTTTTTGCTGTAGTGTCTTTATCCAGATCGATCAGCCAACGGTAATAATCGTTTGGATTCACACCCGCGGGAACTGCGGATGCGGGGGGAAGCCCACCACCATTGCCATAATAGACTAAAGGAATATTATCAATTCCGCTGCGGTTAGAATTATCTCTTTTCAACCACTGCCCACTTGCATTAATGTATGCACCATTATTCCATCCATATCCTCCGCTGAAATCGATCTGACGTGTTAACCCATCTTCAATTTTCTGGCCACCTGCATAAGGCATCGTTGTGAAATTCTGTCCAAGCATCCCCGACACATTGATCCCTTTGTAATTTTTTTTCAGAACAATATTGATCACACCTGCGATCGCATCCGATCCATATTGCGCTGCAGCGCCATCACGTAATACCTCAATTCTTTCAATAGCTGCAGCAGGTATTGTGTTCAGATCAGTACCAACAGAACCTCGTCCAACTGTACCATTAATATTTACGAGGGCAGTATTATGACGGCGTTTCCCATTCAGAAGTACCAGTGTCTGATCCGGACCCAGGCCGCGCAATCCTGCCGGATCGATATGATCTGTTCCATCTGAGATAACCGTTCTGTTTGATTGAAAAGACGGAGCAACATATGACAGCATTTGCGATACATCAGCCTGGGCAAATTGTTTTATTTCCCGCGCGTTAATCACATCAACAGGCACAGTTGTAGTTAACCGGCTTCGGGGTACACGCGAGCGCGACCCTACCACAACAACCCCGCTGAGGTCGGCAACCTGATTCAGTGTGGCATCCTGTTGAAGAGTCTGTCCTTCTGTAACGGTGATGGGAAAACGCTGCGCGTTTTGACCTACAAAACTTATTATTAGTGTATAACTTCCCGGACGTATTCGTATCGAATAATTACCATTACCATCGGTCGTTGTTCCGCTTCGCTCACCTTCAACAGTTACTGAAGCGCCGCTTAAGGGCGAACCATTAATATCTTTTACCGTTCCGCGAACCGTGCCATTCGTCTGCGCGACGGATGTCTTGAATAAAAATAGTAGAAATGATAGAGCCAACAGGCTGCGCAAAGCATGAAAATAATTCTTCATAAGCTCATGGTTTAATTCGAACTGGTTGAAATTTAAAAATAGTCATTTTACGGTGAATGAAGACAGTGCTGCTGTTACTTCAGTACTTTTGAACACTGAAATAAAAATGATGATGATAAAAAAGATCACGACAATTTTAATTGCGGTAATTTATATCAGTTGTACAACCAGCAGACCACCTGTTACAGCGATCCCACTCAATCCATTTCATTATACTGCGCAAAAAAAAATTATCTGTTCGAAGGGAGCAGTTGTTTCTGCACACCCACTTGCAAGTGAAGCAGGCGTTCAGATACTTAAACTGGGCGGCAATGCGATTGACGCAGCAATTGCAACAC
>DATLDA010000110.1:0-10428 GCA_035526135.1 Flavitalea sp. | reverse complement strand
CTGTTGGAGCGTTATATAATGGTTCGACCGATGGATATAATAATTTTTATATGGGCGTGTCTGCCTATCATTTGAACCGTCCAAAAGAATCTTTTACGGGAGATGTGTTTTATCAATTGAATCCTCGTATAACAGTGAATGCAGGAGGAGCGTTTCCAATCGGTGATAATTCGCGGAATATTTATTTAAGTACGCTTCTAAGTACCCAGGCTGGTGCTTTAAATATTGTCGCCGGTGGTGCATTTGGTGTGTTACTGAACGGCAACGAAGAAAATCCGTCGAATTTTTATGCCGGATTATGGACCCGATTCAATAATGTAAACGATGCATTGATTCCGTATGTAGGACTTGAATTCGGTGGCTTTCGTTTTGGGGCTTCTTATGACGTGAATATTTCCAGTTTGAAAACCGCGTCCCAAAGCCGCGGAGGAATTGAAATTTCTCTCATCTACATCAAACGGCCGCCAGGATACAAGGCGATGGCTTGTCCGAAATTCTAGTTCTTTGTTTCTAGTTCTTAGTTTTTGGTTGTCCCTGCATTGCTCCACTAAGAACTATGAACTAGGAACCAAGAACTGTAATTCATTTCACTACCGGCACCAGCCACGGAATGATCAGCCAACAGAAAAGTGTGATCAAAATGGCAGCGACCATATTCAGTACAAAGCCCGTCTTTACCATTTGACCGAGTTTGATGTGTCCGCTGGAAAAAACAATTGCATTTGGGGGTGTGCCCATCGGCATCATGCTTGCACAACTTGCCGCTAACGTCATTGGTAAACCGAGAAGTAATGGATTGATGTGCATCGCATCGGCAATTCCTCCAATGACCGGAGCAAATACAATCACCTGTGCAATATTGCTCATAAGTTCGCTGACAAATATTGATACCAGCACGATTGCAATTACCAATAATAACCCGCCTTGTCCTGAAAAACCGGCAATCCACTGACCAAGGTTTTTAATAAGACCTGCTTTATCCAATGCAGCTGCGAGTGTAAGACCTCCACCAAACAACAAAAGGATTCCCCACGCCATTTTTGTTGTATCTGTCCATTCCAGTAATTTTTCTCCGGCCATTCGTTCAGATTTCCCAGCAGGACAAATAAATAATGCAAATGCCCCGATCAATGCAATCATTGTATCATCCAGTTCAACAAATTGAATCAGATTAATCAGGTCTTTGAAAATCCAGAGGCAGGAGGTCCCAATGAATATCGACAGCACTCTTTTCTCGGCAGTTGTCATCGGACCCAGTTCATGTAATTTTTCGAGGATCACTGCTTTCATTTCCGGAGTCGCTGCAATATGGTTTGGATAAAGCCATTTTACCGTGATAAAATATAAAGCAGCCAACAATGAAACAGCAATGGGCGCGCAGATCAGCATCCAGTCAAAAAAACTGAAAGAATATCCGTATTTATCATGAATGAATCCGACAAAAGCTACATTAGGAGGGGTTCCAATGATCGTCGCGAGTCCACCAAAATTTGATGCATAAGCAATGACCAGCATGATGGTGAGTGCAAAATTTTTCATATTCCGCTCTCCACCGGCATGTTGATGCATAACATGAATCACTGATGCGGCGATAGGGAACATCATCATCGTTGTAGCCGTATTACTTAGCCACATACTAAGAAACCCCGTTGCAATAATAAATCCAAGAACGATTCGGTTGCCACTCGTACCGGTCTTGCTAACGATAGTCAACGCAAGCCTTTTATGCAGATCCCATTTTTCAATGGCAAGTCCGATGAGGAATCCGCCCATGAATAAAAAAATGATGGAATCTCCGTAATTCGACGCTGTCGATTTCAGGGTAGCAATACCCATCAAAGGAAATAAAATCAAAGGCAACATGGCGACAACTGGCATCGGTAATGCTTCTGTTACCCACCACGTGATCATAAGCATGGCAACTGCTAAAACTTTCAACGCACTCGTAGATACATCGAATGGATTAAACAGGAGCATTGCAAAAAACAAGACAAGACCTAATAAAATGGTCAGCCAGTACTTCAAAGAAGTCTTCATACTATTTAAAACCAAAAGAATAAAGAATCAATTTATAATAGTTTTAGTTTTGGTCCGCTGACATAAGGATTTCCTTTCACCAGGAAACGGTACGGAAGCAAGGAGTCTTCTGCCGCATAGTGCACACCGATGCGTGTAGTCGACAGAATCATTTCTTTTTTTAGTCTTACATCATCTTCCGCAATATAAAAGTGGTTGCTATCGAGCGACATTCCTGTATGCTTTGTAAATATTCCGAGGGTTTTTGCCACATTCCCCGGTCCGCGTGTAAGTGTAAAGTCCGGATGTATCTTACCAGCTCTTGCGCACATGAATCCGATTCCTTCGAGTGGTTCTGCAGCGCGGATCAATACCGCGTGGGGAATTCCTTCCGAATTCGTCACTACATTGAACATCTGGTGAATTCCATAACACAGATATACATACGCTGTTCCCGGTTTTCCAAACATGATTTCCGTACGTGCCGTTCGTCTGCCGCCATAAGCATGGGAGGCTTTATCTGTTTCACCTGCATACGCCTCGGTTTCCACAATCCTGCATGAAGTAAATTGCTGATCAAAATTTGTAACTATGATTTTTCCCAATAATTCTTTTGCAATGGTTAATACATCTTTCCGGTTGTAAAATCCTTTATCAAGTTTTCTGAGCAATGGCACAAGGGAAATATTCGTTAAGTTTACGTGTGATGAGGGCTATGACTGACAAATAAACTAAAAAACAGAATAGTAAACAAAAGCGCTTGCTGAAGGAAATAGTCATAGCATTTCAATCTTATTTCCGTGCACATCATTTTATAAGGAAACACAGGCTTTGGAAATGGATCATTATTCCGGGTGTGTTGTACATGCTTCTGTTCATTGCCGGAATGTACTTTTTCATTCTTTCTTCCAATGCAGCCGTGTCTTATATTACGGATCGTATAGGGGTTGAAAAGTGGCTTGACAGCCAGCACAGTGTTGTACTGAGTTTTTTGTTCCTCATGGGGGAGATCATGGTGCGGCTGATCCTTGTTTTCTTCTACTTTTCACTTTTCAAATATCTTTTCCTGATAATTGGTTCGCCATTGTTCGCTTACCTGAGTGAAAAAACAGAGTCTATCATTGAAGGGAAAGATTATCCATTCAGTTTAAAACAATTTTTGTCTGATATAGCCAGAGGGATCCGGCTTGCTCTCCGGAACAGTCTATGGCAGACGGTTTATACAGTTTCGATTCTGATTCTCTCCTTTTTTCCAGTGATCGGTTGGATAACGCCTGTTATCATGCTTTTTGTTGAATGTTATTATTATGGATTCTCGATGCTTGATTACAGTTGTGAACGGCATAAATTATCTCCCGCCGCAAGTATTGAATATATCGGCAAGCATAAAGGGCTTGCTATCGGTAACGGAATTATTTTCTACCTCATGCATCTGGTGCCATTTCTCGGGTGGGTATTAGCGCCCGCTTATGCAGTTGTGGCAGCAACGATCAGCTTGTATCATCAGAAGGATACGCTGTAATTAAAAATTAAAAATTAAAAAATTAAAAACGTGTCGATTAAAATTATCGCGCATGTAATAAAAAAACAACCTGGTGCTTATGCAGGTCCGGTGGATGTTTTCTCCATACAGATACCGGTTTTGTATGAATGAATTCAGCGGATGCGGTGAGGTCGCATGCGATGCACAAGCGGGTTTCACCCCTGCATGTTTTCAGTAATGCTTCCAGCAGTTGATTGGTACGATAAGGTGTTTCAATAAAAAGTTGGGTGCAGTTTTTTTTTGCAGATTCTGCTTCAATCGTTCGGATCGCCTGTATCCTTTCCCCTGTATCGACCGGAAGATATCCCAGAAATTGAAAATGCTGACCGTTCATTCCACTCCCCATGAGAGCAAGTAACAAAGCACTGGGGCCGACAAGTGGCCTTATTATGGCACCCTTATCATGTGCTGCTTCAATCAATATTTGTCCCGGGTCAGCAATTCCCGGACAACCAGATTCGCTGAGAACCCCGATCGTTATTTCTTCTTTCAGATATTGAAGAAAAGAATTCCTGACCTCCGCCTCTGCTTTGTGAATTGTGTACCATTGGTAATCGTCAATACGAATTTCTTTCCATAATAATTTCAGGAACCTCCTGGCCGTTCTTTCATTTTCAACAAAAAAAACCCTGCATTCCTTTACAGCGTCAAGAAGGTATGGAGGCAATGTGGCAATACTATTTTCAGCAAGCACGGTAGGAATCAGGTAGACAATGGAAGGCACAGCTGATTGTAGATTTTAGATTTTGCGATTTTAGATTTATTTATTCTTACTGCTTACTGCCTACTGCTTACTGCCTACTGCCTACTATTAAACTAGCGTACGTGTTGAAAACCGACTACCACATATTTACTATCCCCTCGCCACGAAAGTGTACTGCGATATTGCTTATAAGTGACCTGTATACATTCATCCTGCATGTGCATTAACGAATCAGCAACGGCTTCATCCGTTACTGAAAAATAAAACTTGTCCGCATTAACAACCTGCCGGCAACTGAGCCACATTTCTCCTTCGATGGTTTTGAATACATTTCCCTTTTTCGTCATTTTCACCAAAGTACCCTTCCGTTCTCCGGAACTAAACACATTAAAGAAAAACCAGTAGACCAATAAAGCGCCTATCAATACAATGGCGAGTATGACTTTAAAGAGGAAACGACGCATAAGACAAAGTTTTTGAATTTGTGAAACCGAAACCATGTACGATGTACGAAGTTAGATGTACGATGTATCGTGTACGATCTCCGTTTATAGTAAATGTAAATTGTAACACTCTCACTTTATCCTGCTTCATAATATATGATTCAAGTACTGCCTACATATACACATCGTACATCGTACATCGTAAATCGTACACTTTTTATAATCCATACTTATCCACCAGATATATCAATGCTGCCATGTTGATAGCTCCGAGCTGAAGTTCTCTTTTATTTACAGCTTCAAATGTGTCAGTGCGTGCATGATGGATATCGAAGTAACGCTGTGAATCCGGTTGTAAACCCGCAAGAGGT
The DNA here is from genome assembly GCA_035526135.1 of Flavitalea sp. GTDB lineage: Bacteria > Bacteroidota > Bacteroidia > Chitinophagales > Chitinophagaceae > Flavitalea. Next base: position 5,352 of record DATLDA010000110.1, on the reverse strand, counting down.
GTTTTAAATAATTTGTTCAACGGGCCAATATCGGCTCCGCCGCCCCCCTCTGTAAATTCAAATACACCATATGGATTGAACAATGGCAACCAGTTTTTTATTTTTGCCATCTGTGCTGCAGTGACAGTAAATCCAAAACCGCGCGGGGTAAAGCCGCCGGCATCGCTTTCGAGGCCGAATATATGTTGTTCACCTTTTTCCCGGGCTTCCAGCGCATATTTATTACCGCCACGTAAACCGTTCTCTTCATTTGCAAATAAGACTACCCGAATGGTGTTTTTGGGTTTGTACCCGATCGCTTTTAATGCCCGTAAAACTTCGATAGAATGCACACATCCTGCGCCGTCATCATGAGCGCCTTCTGCCGGATCCCATGAATCAAGATGCCCACCAATCGTAATAATCCTGTCAGGAAATTCCGACCCCTTCCACTCTCCGATCACGTTATGTCCTATCGTGTCAGGCATCATACGACCAAGTGTTCTGAGGAAAACAACAGTATTATCGTCTTTTAATAAGGATGCCTCCAGCAGATCTGCATCTATTAATCCAATTGCGGCAGCAGGAATTTTTGGAAATGAATCGTTATAATTCATGGCGCCTGTATGCGGACTATTATCCGTTGCGTGCGACATAGATCGGACAAGTGCGCCCACTGCACCATATTTTGCAGCCCAGCTTGGACCGCTTCCACGGTAAACACCTGCATCGCCGTAAGACTGAAAAGTATTTATAAATCTTTCATTGAATTTGTAATTGTAAAAAACAATTTTGCCTTTTACCTCATTTTTTCTCATTTCCAGTTCACTAAAATTATTGATAAGAATGACTGGTGCCTTTAATCCATTCGCGCCTGTTCCAACAGAATTACCAAGTGCAAGGATGTCAATTTTTTGATGTTTTCGGTTATGCGTTGCCGTAAAATAAGCTTCGTCCTGCCCACCCCGAATCCAGTGCGGTACCATGCATTCCTGCATCCATACATTATCTGCACCGGCAGTTTTCAGCGCACGCTCGCCCCATTTCTCTGCCTTCACCATTTGCGGTGAACCTGCTATCCGGCCGCCAACCTGTTTTGTAAGCGTTCTGAGATTTTCATAAGCTTTGCCATTAACAAGGATTTCATCTGCCAGCTTACGGATCATGAGTGAGTCATCAGACTGTGCACGCACGGACGTTGCAAAAAGAAATAATAACCCCGTAAACATTTTATGGGACATGCGTGTTATTTTTTGCTAAAGTAATGATTTTGCAAGTTTACACTGTTGAACCGATCAAGAATGAAATCAATTACCTTCGAACACTGTTAAAAAAAAACTATGCGCATTGGAATTGTTTGCTATCCTACTTTCGGTGGTAGTGGAGTTTTGGCTACGGAACTCGGAAAGGCACTTGCAAATAAAGAGCACCAGGTACATTTTATCACCTATCAGCAACCGGTACGATTAAGCGAATTCAATGCAAACATTTTTTATCATGAAGTAAGGGTTCCGACTTACCCGTTGTTTGACTATCCACCATATGAAACAGCACTTGCCAGCACGATGGTGGATGTGATCGCAAATAATAAAATCGACCTGTTACATGTTCATTATGCGATCCCGCATGCTTCAGCCGCATACATGGCAAAAAAAATTCTGGAGAAGCAGGGAAAAACAATTCCGGTCATCACAACGCTCCACGGCACCGATATCACGCTTGTTGGGAAAGACAAAACCTTTGCACCTGTTGTCGCATTTTCCATTAATCAAAGCGACGCGATTACTGCCGTATCACATAATTTAAAAGAAGAAACATTCAGAACATTTCATATAGAAAAGGAAATTGAAGTGATACACAACTTCGTAGATGTAACCCGGTTCAGTAAAAAGCCAATAGATGCTTTTCGCCGGGTGATCGCTCCGAATGGTGAAAAGATTTTGATGCACGCTTCAAATTTCAGAAAAATTAAAAGAGTGGGTGATGTCATCCACATTTTTGCCGAGGTAAATAAAAAAGTTCCCAGCAGGCTTTTATTCGTTGGGGATGGTCCTGAACGTCCGGCAGCAGAAGCCCTCGGACGTGAATTGGGACTTTGTGATGAAATGAGATTTGTCGGAAAGCAGGAACAGATGGAAGACATTCTTGCCATCGCGGACCTTTTCCTGCTCACCTCAGAATATGAAAGCTTCGGATTGGTAGCACTTGAAGCAATGGCGGCCGGCGTACCCGTTATTTCAACAAATGCCGGTGGGTTGCCTGAAATCAATATCGATGGAAAAACAGGATTTCTTGCAAAAGTCGGCGACATACAAACTATGAGTTCGCAAGCGATCGGCCTGTTGACAGATAATAAACGATTGAAACAATTCAAGGAAGCAGCGACGAAGCAGGCAGGGTTATTCGATATTCACCATATTGTACCGAAGTATGAGAAGTTGTATAATCGGTTTTTGTGAGAGCGCATTGGCTGTCAGCAATCAGCTGTCAGCTGTCCCATAAAAATCTATGGTCAGGATCTTTTAATATTAGTGCGCGACTGCTGACTGCCGACTGCCCACTGCCGACTATTTCCTCCTCAACCACACTTCCGGGTTTAAATTCCGGTTTTCCTGCATCAGCAAAAATTCAATTTCGCCATTGCCATCTTCATTGTCGGCTGCACGACCCATTACCTGACCAGCCTTTACTTTAGAACCTTTTGAAACATTAACAGACGATAATCCGCTATAGGTAGTAAAATATTTTCCGTGACGCAACATAACTGCAGAAACGCCTTCGACTTCAAATACGGATGACACATCACCATCAAATACAGCCTTTACAGATGCACCCGATTGCATCTCAATGGTGATCCCCGGGTTATTTCCGACAATTTTTGTTTCTGCAACTGAATAATTTCCAAACGGTGTCTTCACATGTCCTGATTCAACCGGCCACGGAAGTTTTCCCCGATTCTTTTCAAAATTATCCGAAACGATCGCGCCTTCGGGCGTTGATTCAAACACACTTTTTGAAACTTTTTTCTCTCTCGCAACTGTATTATCAGATGAAGTCGTTTTTGGTTTTGTTCCTTCTGTTCTCTTGATTTCTTCTAATTCACGCACACGGGCGAGTTTTGTTTCCCTGTCGATTGCGGCTTTGATAGCAGCTCGTAATTTATTGTCGGCTTTTCTTTTAGCGGCGAATTCCTTCATCAGTTCTTTCTCGCGGCTTTTCAATTTCGACAACACCATATCTTTTTCCTTTTTCTCTACCACCAATACTTTCTTTTCCTTTTCCTGTTTCTGGAGCACTTCGTCTTTTTCCCTGCGACTCAATTCCAGCCCACTGATCTTTTTCTGTAGCAGCGATTGCGTATTGTAGATAGTGCCTGCCTGAATCTCCCTGTAATTGCGATATGATTTCAGGTATTCAACACGTTTCAATGCATCATTAAAATTGGATGCCGAGAAAATAAAATTGAGAAAATCGTAATTGCTCCTGTTCTTATAGGCGTAGACCACACTTCTTTCATATTGCACTTTCAAAGTGTCGAGTTCTTTTTTCAACCTGATAATCTCATTTCGCGACTGGTTGATATTGCCTTGTATATAATTAATCTGATGGTTGATATTATTGATTGCAGCTTCTCTCAGACGAAGTTTCTTTTGTAAAAGGGATAATTGCCCGAGCGACTCTTTCCTGTTCCTTTTTGTCTGATCGAGTGAACGTTTTACGTCGTCAATTTCACGCTGAATATCAGCTCGCTCTCTTTCGAGGTCACTGCGGGTTTGTGCTGTGGTAACTACACACATCAGAATCGTCAGAAGGGTCAGGATAATTTTTTGCATACCGTCAGGTTTGTGATTTTTGAATAACTGCCCGATATAACGCTTATTTCAATTTATAATTTCTCGGAACTGTAAAAGGAAAGTTTAATTCTACGTTAAAGTCAAACTGCTTGTAGTCTAGCTCGAGGTCAAGTTTTGTTTTTTCAGATACAGTAATTTTTCTTAGTGTAGAGAAACGTATTCCGTTTTTGTTTTCGTATTTACTATACCGGATATCGGCTGTTCTGGCCCGGATCGGGTCAACATCATCCAGTTTACTATGTTCCAGGTGGAGGTCGGGAGTACCGGCCGTAATGAAATGTTTGAAGAATTCACCAACTGACATCAGTGAAACAGACTGATCTTCATTCTTATAAGAAATGATATTGCTATCCAGAAAGACGGGATTTCCAATGATGAGATTTTGAAGGTCGGTAAACGTTAGCGGTAGTTTTGTTACTTCCTGCAGGTAGCTTACAGATCTCAACTGGGCGATCTTATCCAATTTATTTAAAACCTTTACGCTGTCAGGAGTGATCAGCACACGGAAAGCCTCAATGCCCAGTGCAGCATTGATAGAAACCCACAATATGCTGTCCTTTTTTAGCCGGACAAAGGCATTGAAATCACTTCTTTTTCCGTCTGATCCTTCGAAGTCAACTTTCACTTTTGCTGAAAAAGTCCTGAAATCAATTCGATTCTGTTGCAACCTGTTGAATGTATTGCGTATGAAAATCGCAGAATCTGCTGCGGTATTCGTTGACGAAACTGAACTGGTATCTTTTTTGGCGATGGCTGTCTGAATTCGTTTCGTTGATCTGCAACCTGCAATCAGAATTATCACCAGCAGTAATGCGGTGATACTGAAATTTCTTCCATTCATAAAGAGTCTTTACTGTATTAATGAAAAATCAGGCCGTGCCAGTATGACCGAAGCCACCTTCGTTACGTTTAGTGGATTTTAGTTTTTTAACAGTCCTCCATTTTACTTTCTCGACCTTATTGAAAACCATTTGCGCGATCCTGTCACCGGGTAAAATGGTCTGCTCCTCCTGGGAAAGATTGATGAGAATCACTTTGATTTCACCCCGGTAATCTGCATCAATTGTTCCGGGTGTATTCAGACAGGTAAGGCCTTGCCGGATCGCCAGTCCGCTTCTCGGTCTGATTTGCGCTTCAAATCCTTCTTTCAACTCCATGTATAATCCGGTAGGAACCATTGTTCGTTCCATAGGTCGGATGACGAGTGGCGCAGACAAATGTGCCCTGATATCCATACCAGCTGCGCCCTCTGTGGCATACTCAGGCAATGGATTAGACGACTCGTTAACGATTTTCATTTTAGACATACTCAAAGATACTGGGACGATTACTTACATGAATAGCTGCCGCTAAATTAATACACAGTTACGCAGCCCTTGGTTACCTGATCAATTGCAATAACACAGTGGCATTCGCCATTACTCCCTCACCCCTTCCCAAAAATCCTAATTGTTCGGTAGTTGTTGCCTTTATGGAAATATCATCCATGGTGAGTTGCAGGATACCGGCGATTGTTTTT